>NZ_JBEXCY010000008.1:135653-149281 GCF_040605515.1 Dactylosporangium sp. NPDC005572
TGATGCATCAGATTTGATGTATCAAAAGTGATGTGTGCAGCCTCGGCGAGTGGGCGGCGTTGTGGAGCGGAGTGCTGAGCCTAGAAGCGAGGGCGGGACCTGGCCAGCACGGCCATGGCCTTCTCGACCTGTTCGCGGCCCAGCTCGCCGTCGGCGGCCAGCGCCGCCTTCAGCAGCGCCGTGGCCTCGTCGACCGCCACGCCCGTCGCGCGCAGCTCCGTCTCGCGGACCCGGACCTGCTCCGACTGGGCGGCCAGCGTCTGGGTCATCGTCCAGAGTTCCACGAAGACCGAAACCTTCGCCCGGAGGACCCACGGGTCGAACGGCTTGGTCAGGTAGTCGACGGCGCCGGCCGCGTAGCCGCGGAGGGCCAGGTGGGAGTCGCGGTCCGCCGCGGTCAGGAAGATGATCGGAACGTGGCGGGTGCGCTCGCGGCGCTTGATGTGGCGGGCCGTCTCGAAGCCGTCCATCGTCGGCATCTGGGCGTCGAGCAGGATCAGGGCGAAATCGTCCACCAGAAGGTGCTTCAGCGCCTCCTCGCCGCTTTCGGCGCCCACCGTCTGGACCGGCAGCCCCTGCAGGATCGCCTCCAGGGCCAGCAGGTTGTCCCGGCGGTCGTCGACGAGCAGCACCCTGGCCGGTCGGTCCGGTCCGGTCAACTGGGGAACCTCCAAAGGTCTATACCGCTCGTCCCTCGCCGTTGACCCAGGCTGCCATCACTTCCAGGAGCTCGTCGAGGTCGACTGGCTTCGTGATGTAGTCGCTCGCGCCCGCGGCCAGTGATGACTCGCGATCGCCCGGCATCGCCTTGGCCGTCAGGAACACTACCGGCAGTTCGGCGAAGCGGCGATTTCGGCGGATGGCGCGCGTTGTCTCGTTGCCGTCCTGGTCGGGCATCATCGCGTCCATCAGGACGATGTCGACGTTCGGGTGCTCGGACAGGATGCGCACGCCGTCGTGGCCGTTGTCGGCGTAGAGCACCGTCATGCCGTGCAGTTCCAGCGCGCTCGTCAGGGCGAACACGTTGCGGACGTCGTCGTCGACGATGAGGATCGTGGCGCCGTCGAGCTGGTGGGCGGCGGCCGTCGGGCGGCGCTCCTGGGGGGCCAGGGGGCGCAGCATCGCCGGGCCGGCGGGGATCGAGCGGATCGGGGCCGGGGCCGGCTGGGTCGGGAGGGCGTGCATCGTCGGGGTCACCTCGGTGGCGATGACGTCCGGGAGGTACAGCGTGAAGGTCGCCCCGCGGCCGACATCGGACGTGACGCCGATCGCGCCGCCGAGGAGCCTGGCGAGCTCGCGACTGATCGACAGGCCGAGGCCGGTGCCGCCGTACTTCCGGCTGGTCGTGCCGTCCGCCTGCTGGAACGCCTCGAAGATGAGCGCGACCTTGTCGTCGGAGATCCCGATGCCGGTGTCGGCGACCGAGAACGCGATCACGCGGCGGGCGCCGGCCAGGGTCGGGAGGTTGAACTCGATCTCCGGCGGTGCGATCTCCATCGACAGCGTGACGGAGCCGTTGTCGGTGAACTTCACGGCGTTGGAGACCAGGTTGCGCAGGATCTGCTGGAGCCGCTGCGGGTCGGTGACGATCACCGGCGGGAGGGCCAGGTCGGTCTGCACCGTGAAGTCGAGGCCCTTGTCCTCGGCCTGCGGGGCGAAGGCCTGCTCGACGTACGAGCGGATCTCGTCGAACGAGACCTCGCCGGGCTCGACGTCCATGCGGCCGGCCTCGATCTTCGACAGGTCGAGGATGTCGTCGATCAGGGCGAGCAGGTCGGAGCCGGCGTTGTGGATCGTCGCCGCGAACTCGATCTGCTTCGCCGTCAGGTTGGTGTCCGGGTTGTCGGCCAGCAGCCGGGACAGCAGGAGCATGGAGTTGAGCGGGGTGCGCAGCTCGTGGCTCATGTTGGCGAGGAACTCCGACTTGTACTGCGACGCCTGCGCCAGCTGCTGCGCCTTCTCCTCCAGGCCGAGGCGGGCCATCTCGATCTCACGGTTCTGCTTCTCGATGTTGCCCTTCTGCTCCGACAGCAGGGTCGCCTTCTCCTCGAGCTCCGCGTTGGTCCGCTGGAGCTCGGCCGACTGCTCCTGGAGCTCCAGGGCCAGCCGCTGGGACTGCGAGAGCAGCTCCTCGGTACGCCGGTTGGCCAGGATCGTCTTGAGCGCCACGCCGATCGTCACCACGAGCCGGTCGAGGAACGCGAGGTGCAGGTCGGAGAACGGGGACACGCTCGCAAACTCGATCACGCCGAGCGGCTCGCCCTCGAACAGCACCGGGAGCACGACCAGGTCGGCCGGCGGGGTCGCGGCCAGGCCGGAGCGCACCTGGAGGCGGTTGTCGGCGGGCGAGCTGACCCGGATCGCGCGCCGCGACAGCGACGCCTGGCCGACCAGGCCCTCGCCGGGCGCGAACGAGACCTCGGTGCCGGGCGCCACGTAGCCGTACGACGCCTCCAGCCGCAGCCGTAGCCCCGTGGCCGCGTCGGCGCCGGCCAGGAAGAACGCGCCGATCTGGGCGTCGACCAGCGGGGTCACCTCGGTCATGATCATGCGGCACACCTCGCCGAGGTCGCGCTGGCCCTGGAGCAGGCCGCCGACGCGGGCCAGGTTGGAGTCGAGCCAGCCCTGCTCGGCGTTCTTCTTCGTGGTCTCGCGCAGCGTCACGATCATCTGGTTGATGTTGTCCTTGAGCTCGGCCACCTCGCCGAGCGCCTCGACCGCGATCCGCTGGGTCAGGTCGCCGCGGGTCACCGCCGTGGACACCTGCGAGATGGCCCGGAGCTGGGTGGTGAGCGTGGAGGCGAGCTGGTTCACGTTCTCGGTGAGGTCTCTCCACGTACCGGAGACGCCGCGCACCTGGGCCTGACCGCCCAGCTTGCCCTCGGAGCCGACCTCGCGGGCCACCCGGGTGACCTCGTCGGCGAAGGACGACAGCTGGTCGACCATCGTGTTGACGGTGTTCTTGAGCTCCAGGATCTCGCCGTGCGCGTCGACGGTGATCTTCTGGCTCAGGTCGCCGCGGGCCACTGCGGTGGTCACCTGGGCGATGTTGCGGACCTGGCTGGTGAGGTTGGACGCCATCGAGTTGACGTTGTCGGTGAGGTCGCGCCAGGTGCCCGACACGCCCTTCACCTGGGCCTGGCCGCCGAGCTTGCCCTCGGTGCCGACCTCGCGGGCCACGCGGGTGACCTCGTCGGCGAACGACGACAGCTGGTCGACCATCGTGTTCACGGTGGACTTCAGGGCCAGGATCTCGCCCTGGGCGTCGACGGTGATCTTCTGGCTGAGGTCGCCTCGCGCGACGGCCGTCGCGACCTGGGAGATGTTGCGGACCTGGGCCGTCAGGTTGGAGGCCATGAAGTTCACGTTGTCGGTGAGGTCTCTCCAGGTACCGGCGACGCCGCGCACCTGGGCCTGACCGCCCAGCTTGCCCTCGGTGCCGACCTCGCGGGCCACGCGCGTGACCTCGTCGGCGAAGCTGCTCAGTTGATCCACCATCGTGTTGACGGTCGACTTCAGTTCGAGGATCTCGCCGCGGGCATCGACGGTGATCTTCTGGCTGAGGTCGCCTCGCGCCACCGCCGTGGCGACCTGGGCGATGTTGCGGACCTGGCTGGTCAGGTTGGAGGCCATGAAGTTCACGTTGTCGGTGAGGTCGCGCCAGGTGCCGGCGACGCCGGTGACCTGGGCCTGGCCGCCGAGCTTGCCCTCGGTGCCGACCTCGCGGGCCACGCGGGTGACCTCGTCGGCGAACGACGACAGCTGGTCGACCATCGTGTTCACGGTCGATTTCAGTTCGAGGATCTCGCCGCGGGCATCGACGGTGATCTTCTGGGAGAGATCGCCTCGCGCCACTGCCGTCGAGACCTGGGCGATGTTGCGGACCTGGCTCGTGAGGTTCGAGGCCATGAAGTTCACGTTGTCGGTGAGGTCGCGCCAGGTGCCGGCCACGCCCGTCACCTGGGCCTGGCCGCCGAGTTTGCCTTCGGTGCCGACCTCGCGGGCCACGCGGGTGACCTCGTCGGCGAACGACGACAGCTGGTCGACCATCGTGTTCACGGTGTCCTTGAGCTCCAGGATCTCGCCCTGGGCGGCCACCGTGATCTTCTGGCTCAGGTCGCCGCGGGCCACGGCCGTCGCGACCTGGGCGATGTTGCGGACCTGGCCGGTGAGGTTCGACGCCATCGAGTTGACGTTGTCGGTGAGGTCCTTCCAGGTGCCGGCCACGCCGGGCACGTCGGCCTGGCCGCCGAGCTTGCCCTCGGTGCCGACCTCGCGGGCCACCCGGGTCACCTGCTCGGCGAAGATCCGCAGGGTGTCGACCAGCGAGTTGATCGTCTCGGAGAGCTCGGCGATCTCGCCCTTCGCGCTGACCGTGATCTTCTGCGACAGGTCGCCGCGGGCCACCGCCGTCGCGGCGGTCGAGATCGAGCGGACCTGGCCGGTCAGGTTGGCCGCCATCGAGTTCACCGAGTCGGTGAGGTCGCGCCAGGTGCCGGCGACGCCGGTGACCTGGGCCTGGCCGCCGAGTTTGCCTTCGGTGCCGACCTCGCGGGCCACGCGGGTGACCTCGTCGGCGAAGGACGACAGCTGGTCGACCATCGTGTTCACCGTGCGGCCGATGGTGAGGAATTCGCCGCGCAGTGGACGGCCGTCGATCTCCAGCGCCAGCTTCTGCGACAGGTCGCCCTCGGCCACCGCCACGATCACGCGGGCGATCTCGGTGGTCGGGCGGCCGAGGTCGTCGATGAGCGAGTTGACCGCGTGGATGCGGTCGAGCCAGGCGCCCTCGAACCCCTCCTCGTCGAGGCGCTCGGTCATGCGGCCCTCACGGCCGACGACCCGGCTGATGCGCAGCAGTTCGCGGGTGTGCCGCAGCTTCATCTCGGCCAAGCGGTTGAACCGCTCGACGACCTCGCCGGGCAGGCCGTCGCGGTGGCTGAGCCGGATCTTCAGGTCACCGGAAGTGAGCCGGTCGAGCGCCGCCGACAGCTCCTCCAGCAGGAGCGTCTCTGGGGTGACGTCTTCGACTGTGGTCATGTCGTCTCCACCGGGTGTCGGGGGTGCTTCAGCTTGGATTGTTACCACCCTTCAGTGGAGACTGCGAGGTGTGACAACCCAGACCGTCCGGAGGATCCGCCTCCCGGCCGACCATAGCTCTCCCGGTCTGGCGCGCGACGCGATCCGGACGATCGTGCACGAATGGGATCTGGGCCCGGTCCTCGACGAGGCGTTGCTCCTGGTCACCGAGCTGACCACGAACAGTGTGGTGCACGCGGGCACCGAGGTCGATCTGGAGATCACCGCCTCGGCGGCCGCCCTGACGGTGGCCGTCCTCGATTTCCGCCCCGGCCAGATCGGCCCGCGGGCGCAGCAGCAGTCAGGCACGCATCTCGATGAGCGCGGCCGCGGCCTGCTGCTCGTCGACCAGATGGCGACCGCGTGGGGCACGCTGCACTTCACCGGCGGCAAGGGCGTGTGGTTCCGGCTCGACCGGCCCGGCGGCTCCGGGGGATCGCTCGGCGCCCCGCGGTTCGAGCTGCCGGCCGGGCAGGCCGCGCCGTCGCCGGAGGCGCTCTCCTCGCTCAGCGGCTCCGAGGGCGGCTCGCTCACCGAGTCCGCCGAGGAGCTGCTGCAACGGCTGTGCGACGTCAGCGGTGCGACCGGGGCATCGCTCACCGTGGACGAGGGGGACGGCCCGCACACGGTCGCCGCCGTCGGGCGGTTGAGCGGCTCGGTGGACGGCGGCCGCCGGGTGCCGCTGCGGCTGACCCGGCCGTGGCGGGCCGAGCTGCTGGTGGCCGGCGCGGGCAGCAACCCGTATGCGCGGCCGGTCACCGCCATCGCCGCCGACCGGCTGACCCTGCTGATCGAGAACCACCGGCTGCGGCGCGCCGACTCGGAGCGGCGCACCTGGCTGACGTTCCTGGCCGACGCGAGCGAGCTGCTGGCCCAGTCGCTCGACGTCGAGCTGACGCTGGCCCTGATCCCGCGGCTGGTGGTGCCGCGGCTCGGGCTGTGGTGCGCGATCCACGCCGCCGACCCGGGCGGCGAGCTGCGGCTGGCCGCGGCCGCGCACGCCGACGAGTCGATGCTGACCGACCTGCTCGACTCGCTGGCCGGTGCGACGCCGCAGCTCAAAGAAGCCATGGGAACCGATGCCGTGGTACCGCTGGGGTTGCCCCTAGAGGGGTACGTCGTCGCGCTCATCGCGCGCGGCCAGCACCTCGGCACGCTGACGGTCGGCGGCGGGCGCGACACCTGGCAGCGCGCCGAGGAGGTCGCGGTCGTCGAGGACGTGGCCCGGCGGGCCGCGCTCGCGATCGACAACGCCAACATTCACGCCGAGCGCCGCGCCATCGCCCAGACGCTGCAGCGCTCGCTGTTGCCGCCGCAGCTGCCGAAGGCGGAGGGCGTGGAGTTCGGCGCCGAGTACGTCCCCACCGGCGAGGGCGTCGACGTCGGCGGCGACTTCTACGACGTGGTGCCGCTGTCGGCGCGCCGGTGGCTGGTCGTGGTCGGCGACGTCTCCGGCAAGGGCGTGCAGGCGGCGACGGTGACCGGCCTGGTCCGCGACGTGACCCGGGTGCTGGTCCGCGACGGCCGGCCGCTGCCGGAGACATTGCACCGGCTCAACGAGACGCTGCTGGAGCGCGGGGCGGGGCGCTTCTGCACGCTGTGCCTGGCCCAGGTGATGCGCCGGCAGGACGGGCTGCTGGATGTGACGCTGCACCTGGCGGGGCACGACCAGCCGGTCGTGGTGCGCGCGGACGGGCAGACCGAGCTGGTCGGGGCGTGCGGCACGGCGCTGGGCCTGCTGGACACGATCAACACGCCGCGGACGCAGATCATCCTGTACCCCGGGGACACGCTCATCTTCTACACGGACGGCGTGACCGAGCGTCGTCGCGGCATCGAGCTCCTGGGCGTGGACCGGCTGCGCGAGGAGGCGGGGGCGCTGGCCGGCTTCCCGGCGGACGTGGTGGCGGCCCGGCTGCGGGCCCGGACGCTGAGCTTCTCGGCGGAGCCACCACGCGACGACATCGCGATCTTCGCGGTCCGCAACGACGCTTGACGACCGGCGGCAGCCCGGATGTTCGGACGCCCGCGCGACCGGAGGTCGCGGGTCCTTGGGGCGACGGCGCTGGCAGCGTCCGTGGCGCCGGGGCGGATGCACCGGCGGCACCAGCGGTGTCTGGCGGGAGCGACGGTCGTGCCTTGCCCGGACCCGAGTCCCGGAAGATCTAGGCGGGATCCTGGATCATCAGGGCGCCCCGCAGACCGGTGATGTCCAGGACGCGGATCAGGAAGGCGCCCACGTTGACGAGGACCAGGTAGCTCTGGGCCAGGGTGGCCCTGCGGCTCAGGACGACCAGCGTGCCCAGGCCCTGGGAGTCGCAGAACGTCACGCCGGCCATGTCCAGGACCACGCGGGCCGGGGGCTCCGACAGGACCTCGTCCACGGTGGCGGCCAGGCGTTGGACCGTGGACATGTCGATCTCGCCGGACAGTGACACCACGGTTTCGGCGGGTGTGCGGCGGATGGCTATGGCGAGATCGGCTCGATCCACGAGCCACAGCGTAGTGGTGTCGGGCACAGGGCACACAGGGGCGGTCGTCGGCGTGATCCAGCGGCTGTCAGAATGGGCAGGCTGTGACCGATTTTGACTCCGCCGGCCTCGGCCCCTATGCGGGTGACGCACCGGCCTCGCAGGCTTTGTTCGACCGCGCTCAGGCCATCGTGCCGGGTGGGGTGAATTCACCTGTCCGGGCGTTCCGGGCGGTCGGTGGCACCCCACGGTTCATGGTCGGTGGCGAGGGCTGCTGGCTCACGGATGCGGACGGGCGGCGGTATGTCGACCTCGTCTGCTCCTGGGGGCCGCTCATCCTCGGCCACGCCCATCCCGACGTCGTCGACGCCATCACCTCGGCGGCGGCGCACGGGACCAGCTTCGGCACGCCCACGCCCGGGGAGGTGGCGCTCGGCGAGGAGATCGTCGCGCGCACGCCCGTCGAGCAGGTGCGGCTGGTCAACTCCGGGACCGAGGCCACCATGAGCGCGCTGCGGCTCGCTCGAGGGTTCACCGGGCGATCGAAGGTCGTCAAGTTCGCCGGGTGCTACCACGGGCACGTCGACGCGCTGCTCGCCGCAGCCGGGTCGGGCGTCGCCACGCTCGCGCTGCCGGACACGCCCGGGGTCACCGGGGCGGCGGCGGGGGACACGATCGTGCTGCCGTATAACGACGTCGACGCCGTCGAGAAGGCGTTCGCCGAGCACGGGGCGAGCATCGCCGCGATCATCACCGAGGCCGCGGCCGGGAACATGGGCGTGGTGGCGCCGCGCGACGGGTTCAACGGCAAGCTGGCCGAGATCGCGCACCGGCACGGCGCGCTGCTCATCCTCGACGAGGTCATGACGGGCTTCCGGGTCTCGGGCAGCGGCTGGGCCGGGCTGGAGCCGGTCGACGCCGACCTGTGGACATTCGGCAAGGTGATGGGCGGCGGGCTGCCCGCGGCCGCGTTCGGCGGCCGGGCCTCGATCATGGGGCAGCTGGCGCCCGCCGGCCCGGTGTACCAGGCCGGGACCCTGTCCGGAAACCCGCTGGCCTGCGCCGCCGGCCTGGCGACGCTCCGGCTGGCGACGCCCGAGGTCTACGCGCGCCTCGACGCGACGGCGACCACGATCGCCAAGCTGTCCGCCGACGCGCTTTCGGCCGCGGGTGTACCTCACGTGCTGTCCACCGCCGGCAGCATGTTCTCGTTCTTCTTCACGACGGGCGACGTGGCCAACTACGACCAGGCGCGCACCCAGAACGTGGCCGCGTTCAAGGGCTTCTTCCACGAGATGCTCTCCCGCGGCGTGTACCTGCCGCCGAGCGCGTACGAGGCATGGTTTGTCTCGACCGCCATCGATGACGAGGCATTGTCGGTCATCGCTGCGGCCCTGCCGCACGCGGCCCGGGCGGCGGCGCAGGCGGTCGGGGCATGAAGACGATCGTCCACGTCCTGCGCCACGGCGAGGTCTACAACCCGGAGAAGGTGCTCTACGGCCGCCTGCCCGGGTATCGGCTGTCCGAGCTCGGCGTGCAGATGGCCAAGGCGGCGGCGCAGGCCGTGACCGAGAAGGACATCACCTACGTCGTGGCCAGCCCGCTGGAGCGCGCGCAGCAGACCGCGACGCCGATCGCCGAGCAGTTCGGGCTGCCGATCGCGGTCG
Organism: Dactylosporangium sp. NPDC005572; assembly: GCF_040605515.1. Lineage (NCBI taxonomy): Bacteria > Bacillati > Actinomycetota > Actinomycetes > Micromonosporales > Micromonosporaceae > Dactylosporangium > Dactylosporangium sp. NPDC005572. The sequence goes on from NZ_JBEXCY010000008.1 coordinate 144,871, forward strand.
ACGACCGGCTCATCGAGAGCGCGAACTTCTTCGAGGGCAAGCGGGTCGGCGTCGGTGACGGCGCGCTGCGCGACCCGCGCAACTGGTGGGTGCTGCGCGATCCGCTGACCCCGTCGTGGGGCGAGCCGTATTCGGTGATCGCCGCCCGCATGTTCGCGGCGCTGATGGCGGCCCGTGAGGCGGCCGAGGGGCACGAGGCCGTGTGCGTGTCGCACCAGCTGCCGATCTGGACGCTGCGGCGGCACGTGGAGAAGAAGCGGCTCTGGCACGACCCGCGGCGGCGCCAGTGCAACCTGGCCAGCTACACGAGCTTCCACTTCGAGGGCACGAAGATCGTCGGGATCTCGTACGGCGAGCCGGCCGCGCACCTGGTGGCGATGTCGCCGACGGCGCGCCAGGCGAAGGGCGCCTGATGCGGCGCCTCGTGCTGCTCCTCGCGCTGGTCTCGCTGCTGGCGGCCTGCACGGACGGCGGCGCCTCCTCGAAGAATGTGCTCGGCAGCCGCAAGATCGCGGTGGCCGACCGGGTGGCGGCGCCGGTGATGCGGGGCGACCTGATGGGCGGCGGCACCTTCGATCTCGCCGCACACAAGGGCCAGGTCGTGGTGATCAACTTCTGGGCGTCCTGGTGCCCGCCGTGCCGCACCGAGGCGCCTGACCTGGAGAAGGTCTACGAAGCGACGAAGGCCGACGGTGCGGTCTTCATCGGCGTCAACGTCCGCGACCAGCGTGATCCGGCCGAGGCGTACCTCGCCGAGACCAAGCCCTCCTACGGGAGCCTGTTCGACCCGGCCAGCGAGCACGCGCTGGACTTCGACGTCCCGCCGAACTCGCTGCCGGCGACGCTCATCGTCGATCGCAGCGGCAAGCTGGCGGCGGTGCTGCGCATGGCGGTCGACCAGGAGCTGCTGGAGCCGATCGTGCGCGACCTGCTCGCGGAGCAGGCCTGACATGGATGCCGGCAACCTGGCGATGAGCGGGCCGCTGCTGGCGGCGGTCGCGGTGGCCGTGCTGGCCGGGCTGGCGAGCTTCCTGTCGCCGTGCATCCTGCCGCTCGTGCCGGGCTACCTGTCGTACGTGACCGGGCTGGCCGGCGCCGACCTCGACTCGGGGCAGCGCCGCGGACGGGTCGTCGCGGGCGTCGGGCTGTTCATCGCGGGATTCACGGTCGTCTTCGTCGGGCTCATCGTGCTGGCGACGCAGGCCGCCATGTCGCTGCTCGTGCACCGGCGGGTCGTCGAGATCGTCGCCGGCGTCATCGTCATCGTGCTCGGCCTGGCCTTCATCGGGCTCGTCCCCGGCCTCGAGCGGCAGTGGCGGATCAGCAGGCTGCCGGCCGCCGGGCTGATCGGCGCGCCGATCTTCGGCATGGTCTTCGCGCTGTCCTGGGCGCCCTGCACCGGCCCGACGCTCGGCGCGGTGATCCTGCTCGGCTCGACCAGCGGCTCGCAGGCCCGGGCGGTGACCCTCGCGCTCGCGTACTCGCTCGGCATCGGCCTGCCGTTCATCGCCCTCGGGCTGGGCTTCCAGCGCCTCATCGGCGTCGTCAAGTTCATCCGTCGCAACAGCCGCTGGGTGACCCGCGTCGGCGGGGCGCTGCTGGTGCTGGTCGGCATCGCCCTCGTCACCGGCGTCTGGAGCGACTGGATGATCGCCCTGCAGGCGAACGTCGGCGTGGGATCGGTGCCGATCTGATGCGCTGGCTCTATCACACGGCCGTTTCGGTCGGCCGGCGCGCGTGGCGGCAGCTGACCAGCATGCGCACCGCGCTGGTGCTGCTCTTCCTGCTCGCCGTGGCGGCGATCCCGGGCTCGGTGCTGCCGCAGCGCAACGTGTCGCCGGAGAAGGTCAACCAGTACCTCGACACGAACAAGGAGTGGGGGCCGACGCTCGATCGGTTCTTCTTCTTCGACGTGTACGGGTCGCCCTGGTTCTCGGCCATCTACCTGCTGCTGTTCGTGTCGCTGGTCGGCTGCCTGGTGCCGCGGTTCCGGCAGCACGCGGTGGCGTTGATCCGGCGGCCGCCGCGGCCCCCGGCCCGGTTGGACCGGCTGTCGGCCTCGGCGTCGTTCGAGCCGGTGGCCGCCTCTTCTGTGGTGTCCGTGCTGCGGCGCCGGCGGTTCCGGACGGTCGTTCGTGAAGACGGGGACGTCGTCGAGATCAGCGCCGAGAAGGGGTACCTGAAGGAGACCGGCAACCTGGTCTTCCACTTTGCGCTGCTGTCGCTGCTGATCGGCGTGGCCTACGGGTCGTGGTTCGGCTGGCACGGCAACCGGGTGCTGGTGGAGGGCAAGGACTTCGGGTTCTGCAACACGCTGCTGAACTACGACGAGCACGCGCTCGGCGCTCAGGTCGGCGAGAACGACCTGCCGCGGTTCTGCCTGCAGATGGACAAGTTCACGGCCCGCTATCTCGACAACGGGCAGCCGATCGAGTACCGGGCGGACGTGCAGGTGCGGGAGCATGGCCGCACGTCGTCGCACGTGTTGCAGGTCAACGACCCGCTGCGGCTCTCGGGCGCCAACGTCTCGCTGCTCGGGCACGGGTATGCGCCGGAGCTGCGGTACACCGACAAGTACGGAAGGTCGCATACGACCGTTTCGACGTTCCTGCCCCGCGACGGGATGCAGACCAGCGACGGCGTGGCCACCTTCCCCGACGTGAACCTGAACCCCGAGACCGGGAAGCGCGACGAGAAGGCGCAGGTCGGCTTCATGGGGATCTACCTGCCGACGGTGCCGTCGGACCCCTCGCTGAACACCTCGGCGTTCCCGGCCGAGCGGGACCCGCGCCTGATGCTCCAGCCGTACCACGGGGTGCTCGGGTTCGACGCCGGGGCGCCGCTGTCGGTGTACACGCTGGACCAGCGGCAGATCGACGCCGGCCGCCTGACGAAGTTCGGCGATCCGGTCATGCTCAAGCCGGGCGACTCGGCGACGCTGCCCGACGGTTCGAAGATCGAGTTCGTCGGCACCAAGCAGTGGATCAGCATCTCGATCCGCCACGACCCGGGCCAGCCGATCATGCTCGGCGGCGCGGTCGCCCTGCTCGCCGGCCTGCTGTTCTCGCTGACCGGCAAGCGGAGGCGGATCTTCTTCCGGATCACGCCCACCGGCACGACCGCGGGCGGCCTGCCGCGCAGCGACTATCCGGGCTTCGCCGAGGAGTTCGACGAGGTGGTACGAGCTGTGTCGCCCCCTGCCGCCGAGGTCCCCGAGCAGGTGGCGCAGACTGATCAGGTCGTGACGGAGCCGGAGCGCGAGGAGGTCGTCTGATGGGTGGTTTGTCCAATCAGCTGCTGGTCGTGACGATCGTCAGCTATGCGCTGGCCATGCTGGCGTACGCGGTCGAGTACGCGTTCGGCGGCCGGAGCGTGGTGGCCCGCGTCGCGACCCGCGAGCTGGTCGGCGCGGGCGGCCCTCCGGTTGTCGACTCGGTCGCCGTGCCGGCCGTTCCGTCCTCGGGCGCTCGCTTCGCCGGCGTCGCGGGCGTCGGGCTCACCGTGCTCGGCTTCGTGGCCCACCTGGCGGCCATCGTCACCCGCGGCGTCGCGGCCGGCCGGGCCCCGTGGGGCAACATGTACGAGTTCGTCATGATGGCGACGCTCGTCGGCCTGGCCGCGTGGCTGGTCGTCCTTGCGAAGTGGCGCAACGTCCGCCACCTGGGCCTGTTCGTGACGCTGGTGGCCGCGATCCTGCTGTCGATCGCGGGCATGACCCTGTACGTCCCGGTCGGCCCGCTGGTGCCCGCCCTCCACTCGTACTGGCTGGTCATCCACGTCGGCGCCGCCTCCACCGCCTCCGGCATTTTCCTGGTCGGCTTCGTGACCGCGGCGATGCACCTGATCCGCTCGGGCTACGACAACGGCAAGCGCAACTTCCCGTACTCGCTCGGCGAGCGCCTCCCGCAGGCCGGCACGCTGGAGCGGGTCACGTTCCGGGTCCACGCCTTCGCGTTCCCGATCTGGACCTTCGGCGTGATCACGGGCGCGATCTGGGCCGAGGCGGCCTGGGGCCGGTACTGGAACTGGGACCCGAAGGAGGTCTGGAGCTTCATCGCCTGGGTCGTGTACGCCTGCTACCTGCACGCCCGCTCGACCCCGAGCGTGAGCCGCCGCGTGACCTCGTGGATCGCCGTGGCCGGCTGGGCGACGATGCTCATCAACCTGTTCGGCGTCAACCTGGTGGCGAGCGGCCTCCACTCCTACGCCGGCGTGTAGCAGCTCTTACGCTTCCTCTTCCGGACGCCCTGCGAGTTCTCGTCGAACTCGCGGGGCGTTTGTCGTTGCGCCGAGTGTCTCCGCTGGCCGCTCCGTGCCTTTGACGTCCATGATCAAGGGAAGTATTTGGCTGCTATGGGCGGTTTCAAGTGGTGGTTGCAACGTCCCTGCTGAGGAGTTCGTGGAGTTTCTC
>NZ_JBEXCY010000009.1:0-148924 GCF_040605515.1 Dactylosporangium sp. NPDC005572
AGCTGGTGCTCTCGGTGGTGACCGTGACCGGCACCGAGTAGATCGCGAGCATCGGGAGCCCGGCCAGCGCGGGCCGGCGCAGGACGACCGCGAACAGGTCGACCATCAGCGCGACCACGGCGACGCCCAGCGTGGCGAGGAAGAGGAAGCCCTCGCGGTCGCCGACCGGTGTCGCGAACTCGCTCATCTCGGTGGTCGCCGTGCTCAGGAGCTCGCCGAAGTGCGCGATGCTCCCCGGCGACGGGATGATGCCGAGGAACTCCTGGTGACTGCGGAACAGCCAGGTCAGCGCGAAGAGCCCGGTCAGCGCCATCGAGGCGGTCGGCGCCCAGGCCGGCGCGCGCAGGCTGCGCACCAGCAGCCCCACGCCGCACATCGCGGCGACGACGAGGAACGAGCGGATCGCCCAGGTCTGGTGCTCGAAGACGTTGATGAGCGGCAGCGCGGACAGGAACGCCGACCCGGCCGCGATGAGCGTGAGGTGCTTGCGCTGGTTCACCGGACGCCTCCCGCGACGCTCTCGGCGGACGCGGCCCGCCAGGCGAAGCCCTGCGACCCCCGCCCCGTCTGTGGCCACAGCGCGGGCAGCTTCGCCCCGTGCGGCACCTCCACGACCCGCCAGCCGCTGCGCAGCAGGGCCAGCGACGCCACGCCGTGGGCCCGGTCGGCCTCCTCGCGGGCGGCGGTGGGCAGGTTGAGCCAGGTGGAGGAGTCGATGGACAGCGCGATGCAGGTCGCGTTGTTCGACCGGAACCCGGCCAGCAGCTCGGCCTCGGCCGACGACAGCAGGCCGAAGATGCCGATGATCAGGCCGCCGTCGCTGCGCCGGCGGACCCGCTCGATCAGGGTGCCGATGTCGCCGCGCTGGGCCAGCCGCACGTCGGCGAGCTGGTCGAGCAGCGGGCCGTCGCCGTCGATCTCGGTCGCGTCGACGTCGACGCCGGCGTCGGTCACCAGGCGCATCTTGTACCCCGCGTGGCGCAGGTGGACCGCGATGCTCGCGGCGGCCGACACCGCCCACTCGAAGCTGGCGGTCGGCCCCTCGCCGCGGTGCGCGGTCGAGCGGGTGTCGAGCACGACCGTCGCCCGGCTCTCCCAGGGCTGCTCCTCGCGGCGGACCATGAGCTCGCCGGTGCGCGCCGTCGAGCGCCAGTGGACGCGGCGCAGGTCGTCGCCGTAGCGGTACTCCCGAGTGGCGGCGTCGTCCTCGCCGTGCACGGCCACCGACCGGGCGCGGCTCTCGCCGGAGCCGGCGAACTCGCCGGCCAGCCGGACCGAGGGCAGCGGCACGACCTGCGGGATGACGGTGAGCCGGTCGACCGACGGGAAGGCCCGGGTCAGCTCGCACAGCCCGAACGGGTCGGTGAGGCGCACGACCAGCGGGCCCACCTCGTAGCGGCCGCGGACGTCGGCCCGGACCGTGTAGGCGACCGAGCTGGCCTGGTGCGCGCCGAGCTTCTCCAGCACCAGCCGGGGCCGGCTGCCCAGTGCATAGGGCAGGCGGTCCTCCAGCAGCATCGTGCCGGTCGGGAGGCGCGAGAGGTTCTGCAGCCGCAGGATCACCCGGGCACTCGCGCCGACCTGGACGCGGTGCGGGTCGAGCGTGCGGCTGCAGGACAGCCGGTACCGCGTGCGGCCGACATACGCCGCCGACAGCAGCGGCAGCGCCGCGAGCAGCACCGCGACGCGCAGGAGATCGCGCTCGCCCAGGATGAACGAGGCGATGAGGGCCGCTGCGGCGGCGGCCAGGAAGCTACGGCCCCGTGTGGTGAGCCCCCGCAGCGCTTCCCGCATGCTCAACGACCTCCGTACTGCGGGCCGCGCGGCCGCGTGTCATCGCGCGGCCGCGTGTCATAGGGCGACCTCGGCTGCCGGTCCGACGGCAGCGGCAGGCGGTGCACCAGCTCGGCGATGATCGCGTCGGTCGTGCGGCGGGACAGCTGGGCCTCGGCCGTCGGGATGACGCGGTGGGCGAGCACCGGCACGGCGAGCGCCTGCAGGTCGTCGGGCAGCACGAACTCGCGGCCCTCGATCGCGGCGACGGCCCGGGCGGTGCGCAGCAGCTGCAGCGTCGCGCGCGGGGAGGCGCCGAGGCGCAGCTCGCCCGACTCGCGGGTGGCGGTGACGATGTTGACCGCATATTGCTTTACCGCGTCGGCGACGTGCACGTCACGGACGGTGGCGATCATCCGGCGGATCATGGTCGCGTCGGAGACCGGCGAGAGGTCGTCGAGGGCGTCGTGGCGGCCGTGCACGTCGAGCATGGCGAGCTCGGCACCCATGTCCGGGTAGCCCATCGCGATCCGGGCGGTGAACCGGTCGCGCTGCGCCTCGGGCAGCGGGTAGGTGCCCTCCATCTCGATCGGGTTCTGCGTGGCGATGACCATGAACGGCACCTGGAGCGGGTAGGTGGCGCCGTCGACCGTGACCTGGCGCTCCTCCATGCTCTCCAGCAGCGCGGACTGCGTCTTCGGCGAGGCGCGGTTGATCTCGTCGCCGACGACGATGTTGGCGAACACCGCGCCCGGCTTGAACTCGAAGTCGCGCGTCTCCTGGTTGTAGACGCTCACGCCGGTGACGTCGCTGGGCAGCAGGTCGGGCGTGAACTGGATGCGGCGCACCGAGCAGTCGATCGAGCGGGCCAGCGCCTTCGCGAGTTTCGTCTTGCCCACGCCGGGAACGTCCTCGATGAGGAGGTGGCCCTCAGCGAGCATGACGGCGAGCGCCAGCCGCACGGTGGCGGTCTTGCCCTCGATGACCTGCTCGATGTTGGCGACGATCCCCTCGGTCGCGGCGCGGAACTCGGGGGCGGGGAGCGGCGCCCCGAGCTCCTCGAACGTGCGGTGCCTGGTCAACTGGCCTCCTCATGGTCGTGCCGTGGCCACCGTCAGGTGTAAGACCCATAGGTGAACCGCTCGGTTGCCCGGAGATTTCGGCGTTCACGGGCAACCGACGCCGTTGGTATCCCCTCAGGCTAGCGGGGGAATTGACAGACCGCCGGACGGGATTCCGTCATTGCGGACATCCCGCCCCCAGCCGTCCGACCAATTTTCAACGGCGACCGACTACCCCTGCGAATGTCCGACAAACGGCGCGTTCGAGATGTAGGCAAGCGTCGATTGCGGCAAACTGATCGCCGTGGATGACGGGCAGCTTCTGAACGGCCGCTACCGCCTTCTTACCCGGCTCGCCGAGGGCGGATCGGCCGAGGTCTGGCGGGCACTCGACGAGATTCTCGGGCGACCGGTCGCGGTGAAGGTCCTCGCCGCGCGGTACGCCGACGATGACGACCGCCGGCGCCGGATTCTGCGTGAGGCCCGCGCGTCCGCGCGCCTTTCGCACCCGAATGTCACCAACGTCCATGACTACGGAGAGACGCCGGACGGTGAACCGTTCGTCGTGATGGAGCTCCTCGACGGCCCGACCCTGGCCGAGCGGCTCGCCGGCGGGCCGTTGCCGGCCGGGCCGGCCCTGCGGATCGGCGCCCGGATCGCGGCCGGACTGGCCGCCGCGCATGCCGCGGGTCTGGTACATCGGGATGTCAAGCCCGCCAATGTGGTCATTACCTCGGAATCGGTAAAACTGGTCGATTTCGGAATTGCCGGCTTCACCGGCGAACCCGGCGATCCCGACCCCGCCGCGCCGGTTCTCGGCACGCCCGCCTATCTGGCCCCCGAGCGGCTGCTCCACGACGACGTGACGACGGCCAGCGACGTGTACTCGTTCGGCGTCCTGCTCCACCGCGCCCTCACCGGCCGCCTGCCGTGGCCGGCGGCGACCATCGAGGAGCTGGTGGAGGCGCACGTCGAGCGGGAGCCCGAGCCGCTGCCGGACCTCCCGGGGGTGCCCGACGAGGTGCGCGACCTGGTCGCGGCCTGCCTGGCCAAGCACCCCGGCGACCGGCCGCTCGCCGCCGACGCCGCCGCCCTGCTGAGCGGGCTGGCGGCCGAGCCGGCCGTCGGGATGGCGGCCGTGGCCGACCCCGACTGGAACGCCCCGACCCGCGCGATCGGCATCTGGGCCGACCCCGGGCCGGACGGCGCCGCCGAGGAGTTCCACGACCGCCGCCGCATGCGGCTGGCCCTGGTCCTGTCGGTCGCCGCGGCCGTGCTCGTCGCCTCGTTCGTGCTCAGCCGCGACGCCGGCACGCCGTTCGTCGAGGCGGGCCCGACCGCCGACCTGCCGACCGCGGTCGTCCCGGCCGATCCGTCCGCCGATCCGTCCGCCGATCCGTCCACCGGTCCCGAGCCGGGCGCCGAACCGGGCCCGTCGGACGAGGCGGACGGCGGCGGCGAGCCGATCAGCCAGGCCGGCGCCGGCGGCGACAACCGCCCGGGCAACGCGATCGTCGGCGACGACCCCACCGGGGGCAACCCCGGCAACCCGGGCGCCGACCCGACCACCAACCCGCCGGCCAACCCGCCGGCGACCACCGCGCCGCCGGCCACCCAGGCGCCGATCGTGCAGCCGAGCGAGGCGCCGGAGGTCACCGCCCGGCTCGGCACGCTCGGTGGTGTGGTCGTCGCCAGCTGTGTCGGCAGTACCGTGCGGATCCTCGACGTCCTGCCGGTGCTCGGCTCGACCCTGCTCAGCGTCGACCGCGGCCCCCGCCAGCAGGCCCGGGTCGAGCTGAACGTGGCCGGGGTGCGTCTCGGGGTGACCGTGGCGTGCCGGTCGGGCGCGCCGGCCATCGTCGGCTGAGCATTACCGGAAGGAACGCACGGCCACCCTGGGGTACACTCGCTGCTATGACCCCGGCGGTCCGGCTTCTTAGCGAGCCGTGCTGACGCACCAGCTGCGACAGCACGGCGACCCCTCCTGCGTGAGGGGTTTTTTCATGCCCGGAGAATGCTGTGGGGAATCCCGAGACCTGAGGTGGCGACAGTCATGAGCGAGGCAGTGACCGACGGAGCGGTCGACATCCCGCCGTACCGCTATACCGCGGCGACGGCGGGCGACATCGAGGCGTGCTGGCAGGACTACTGGTCCGAGCAGGGCACGTTCCACGCGCCGAACCCGACCGGCCCGCTCAGCGACCCGAGCCACCCGCGTGCCGGCGCACCGAAGATGTATGTGATGGACATGTTCCCCTATCCGTCGGGGTCCGGCCTGCACGTGGGCCACCCGCTGGGGTACATCGGCACCGACTGCTACACGCGGTACTTCCGGATGGCCGGCTACAACGTGCTGCACCCGATGGGCTTCGACGCGTTCGGCCTGCCGGCCGAGCAGTACGCGGTGCAGACCGGCACGCACCCGCGCACCACGACCGAGGCCAACATCGAGCGGTACCGCGGCCAGCTGCGCCGCCTGGGCCTGGCCTACGACGACCGGCGCAGCGTCGCGACCACCGACACCGAGTTCTACCACTGGACCCAGTGGATCTTCCTGCAGATCTTCAACTCGTGGTTCGACGCCGGGCAGGGCCGGGCGCGGCCGATCGCCGAGCTGGTCGAGGAGTTCACGAGCGGCACGCGGGCGACGCCGGACGGCCGTGCGTGGGCCGAGCTGAGCCCGGTCGAGCGCCGGCAGGCCATTGACGACCACCGCCTGGCCTACATCTCCGAGGCGCCGGTCAACTGGTGCCCCGGCCTGGGCACCGTGCTGGCCAACGAGGAGGTCACCCCGGACGGGCGCAGCGAGCGGGGCAACTTCCCGGTCTTCAAGCGCAATCTGCGCCAGTGGATGATGCGGATCACCGCCTACAGCGACCGGCTGCTGGACGACCTGGACCGGCTGGACTGGCCGGAGAAGGTCAAGACCATGCAGCGCAACTGGATCGGCCGGTCGCGCGGCGCGCACATCGACTTCCCGACCGGGGTGGGCGAGCCGATCCGGGTCTTCACCACCCGCCCCGACACGCTGTTCGGCGCGACGTACATGGTGCTGGCGCCGGAGCACGAGCTGGTGGACGCCATCGTGCCGGCGGCGTGGCCCGACGGCACCGCCAACGCCCACTGGACCGGCGGCAAGGCCACGCCCGCCGAGGCGGTCGCCGCCTACCGCGCCTTCGCGGCGGGCAAGACCGACGTCGAGCGGCAGGCCGACGCGAAGGAGAAGACCGGCGTCTTCACCGGCGCGTATGCGACCAACCCGGTCAACGGCACCAAGATCCCGATCTTCATCGCCGACTACGTGCTGGCCGGCTACGGCACCGGCGCGATCATGGCGGTGCCCGGCCAGGACGAGCGCGACTGGGAGTTCGCTGAGGTCTACGACCTGCCGATCATCCGTACCGTGCAGCCCTCCGACGGGTTCGACGGGAAGGCGTTCACCGGCGAGGGGCCCGCGGTCAACTCGGGCTTCCTGGACGGGCTGGGGATCGCCGACGCCAAGTCGAAGATCATCGACTGGCTGGAGGCCAACGGCCACGGGCAGGGCGCGATCACCTACCGGCTGCGCGACTGGCTGTTCAGCCGCCAGCGGTACTGGGGCGAGCCGTTCCCGATCGTCTACGACGAGACCGGCCTGCCGGTCGCGGTGCCCGAGGCGCTGCTGCCGGTGACCCTGCCGGACGTCGAGGACTTCTCGCCGCGCACGTTCGAGGTCGACGACGCCGGCTCGATGCCGGAGACGCCGCTGTCGCGGGCCAAGGAGTGGGTCGAGGTCACGCTGGACCTGGGCGACGGGCCGAAGACGTACACCCGCGAGACGAACGTGATGCCGCAGTGGGCCGGCTCGTCGTGGTACGAGCTGCGCTACCTGGACCCGAGCAACGGCGCGAAGCTGGTCGACCCGGCCAACGAGCGCTACTGGATGGGCCCGCAGCGCGACGGCGACGTCGGCGGCGTCGACCTGTACGTCGGCGGGGTCGAGCACGCGGTGCTGCACCTGCTGTACGCGCGGTTCTGGCACAAGGTGCTGTTCGACCTGGGCCACGTGTCCTCGGAGGAGCCGTTCCGGCGGCTGTTCAACCAGGGGTACATCCAGGCCTACGCCTACAAGGACGCCCGCGGCGTCTACGTCGAGGCGGAGAAGGTCGAGGAGCGCCAGGCCGGGAAGTTCTACTACGGCAACGACGAGGTCGTGCGCGAGTACGGCAAGATGGGCAAGTCGCTGAAGAACGTCGTCACGCCCGACGAGATGTGCGAGCGGTACGGCGCCGACACGTTCCGCGTCTACGAGATGTCGATGGGCCCGCTGGACGTCTCCCGCCCGTGGGAGACCCGGGCGGTCGTCGGCGCGCACCGCTTCCTGCAGCGCGTCTGGCGGCTGTTCGTCGACGAGCAGACCGACGCCCTGCGCGTGGTCGACGGCCCGATCGACGACGAGACCCGCCGGCTGCTGCACCGCGTGACCGACGGCGTGCGGGTCGACATCGAGGAGATGCGCTTCAACACGGCGATCGCCAAGCTGATCGAGCTGACCAACCGGGTCACCCAGGTCTCGGCCGCGGGCACCTCCCGCGAGGTGGCCGACCCGCTGGTGCGGATGATCGCGCCGTTCGCCCCGCACCTGGCCGAGGAGCTGTGGCAGCGGCTGGGCAACGAGTCCTCGGTCGCCTACGCCGACTTCCCGGTGGCCGACCCGGCGTTCCTGGTCGCCGAGTCGGTGACCTACCCGGTCCAGGTCAACGGCAAGGTCCGCGGCAAGGTCGAGATCGCGGCGGACGCGGCGGAGGATGTGGTACGGGCGGCGGCGCTGGCTGCCGTCGAGTCGCACCTGGCGGGCAAGGAGCCCCGGAAGGTCATCGTCGTCGCCGGCCGCATGGTCTCGGTCGTGGTCTGACGCTCACGCGAAAGGGCGGGCCCCGCTTGGGGTCCGCCCTTTTTCGCGCTATGTCCGCGGGGGAGGCGTCAGCGGACCGCCGACAGGCGCTCCTCGCGGAGCTTGGTCGGCCAGCGGTCGTCGATCGGCTCCAGCTGGAGGCCCGTGGCCCAGCGGATGAGCAGGTCGGCGATCGCGGGGTTGCGGGCCAGCGCGGGGCCGTGGGAGTACGTGCCCAGGATCCGGCCCTTCCAGGCGCCCTCGGACGTGCCGTCGTTGCCGATGCCGGTCGTCACCCGGGCCAGCGGGCGCACGCCCGGGCCCAGGTGGGTGCGGCCGCCGTGGTTCTCGAAGCCGGTCAGCGTCGGCACACCCAGCATCGGGTCGACCTCGCCGGCCAGCTCGCCGACCGCGCGGGTCTCGCCGCGGTCGGAGTTGATGTCGAGCAGGCCCAGGCCGGGGCACTTCGTGCCCTTCGCGAAGAACGAGTGGCCCATCAGCTGGTAGCCGGCGCAGACCGAGAAGACGGTCGCGCCGCGCTCGACGGCCCGGTGCAGGCCGCCGTCGGTGAGGAGCCGCTGCGCGGCCAGCGCCTGCGGGCCGTCCTCGCCGCCGCCGATGAGGTACACGTCGCCGTCGGCCGGCACCGGCTGGTCGGCCCGGACCTCGGCGCACTCGACCGGCAGGCCGCGCAGGTCGGCGCGGCGGGCCAGGATGAGCAGGTTGCCCCGGTCGCCGTAGGTCGACAGCAGGTCCGGGTACAGCCAGATGAGGCGCAGGTGGGACTCAGTTGACACGGTCCAGCTCCGCTCGGATGTCCTGGAATGCGGTGTAGTTGGCGATGACCTCCAGACGCCCCGGCGGCACCAGGGAGAGCGCCTGGCCGAACGACTTCACGTGCTCGAACGGCACCTCGTTGACCTCCAGGCGCACGGCGAGGTCCATCGCCCGGTCGCCGGTGACCAGCACGCGCCGGCCGCGCAGCGGGGAGAAGTCCACGTCGTAGAGCCAGGAGGTGTCCAGGCCGTCGGGGTCCCGCGCGTTGATCGACAGCAGGGTCGGCACGTCCTCGGCCATGTCGAAGGCCTCCAGCCAGCCGGCCGGGTTCTTCGACAGCAGCAGCCGGATCGTGCGCCCGTCGCGCTCGACGGTCGCGTAGCGCCCGGCGATCGAGGCGACCTTGGCCAGCTCCGGCACCGCCTTCGCCGTCGGCACGCCGAACTGGGCGGCCACGGCCAGCGCGGTCGCCGCGTTGGCCTTGTTGACCCGGCCGGGCAGCTGGAGCTCGATGTGGTGGTACTGCCCGGTGTTGTCGACGACGCCGTCCCCGCTGATCGCCCAGTGGGGGATCGGGCGGGTGAGGTTGCCCTGGACGCACGCCCACTGCTCGCCGCTGCGCTCGATCGACGCGCCGCACTCCGGGCACACCCACGAGTCGTCGTGGAACCGCTGGCCGGCGGCGACCCAGGTCACCGGGGTGCCCTGGGCGACGGCCTTGCCGGCCGCCCACACGACCATCGGGTCGTCGGCGTTGGCCACGATGTGCAGGCCGCGGCCGGGCAGCGCGTCGCGCCACAGGGCCGCCATCATGGCGACCTCCTTGGCCCGGTCGAGCTGGTCGCGGCTCAGGTTGAGCAGCGCGACGACCCGCGGCCTGGTCTGGTCGAGCACCTGCTTGAGGTAGTGCTCGTCGACCTCCAGCACCGCGAACGGGGTGGCGCCGGCCTTGGCCAGCGCCGACGTGTGGCCGGTCGGCATGTTGGCGCCGAGGCTGTTGGTCGCCACGTCGCCGAGCACGCCCATCGCGGCCGCGGTCAGCCGGGTGGTGGTGGTCTTGCCGTTGGTGCCGGAGATGAGCGCGATCTGGCGCCCCGCCGCGAGCTCGGCGAGCAGGTTGGGATCGATCATCAGGCCGATCCGGCCGCCGATGACCGAACCGTCCCCCCGGCCGGTGGCGCGGGACAGCGCGGCCGCGCCGCGCGATAGTGAACTGGCGAGCTTGGCCCGCATCGGCAGCTTGTTGTCCGTCATCTCGCTCTCACGGTGTTCGGGATGCGCTGACCCTACCCGGACGGGGCTGTTACTGGCTCCACGGGCTTCCGGCTGTTCCTAGCTCCCCGGGCTTCGCCCGCGGGTTCGTGGGGGGTTCCCACCCCACGCCCCCCATGCGCCGCTGCGCGACGCACTGTTACCAGCTCCCCGGGCTTCGCCCGCGGTTTCGTGGGGGGTTCCCACCCCACACCCCCCATGCGCCGCTGCGCGACGCACTGCTTTTGGCTTCGCCCGGGGTCTCGGCACCCCCAGGCGCCGTTGCGTGACGGACTGTTACCAGCTCCACGGGCTTCGCCCGCGGGTTCGTGGGGGGTTCCCACCCCACGCCCCCCATGCGCCGCTGCGCGGCGCACTGGTGCTGGCTTCGCCTGTGGTCTTGGCACCTCCATGTGCCGTTGCGCTACGCGCCTTCTTGCTCCGTGGAGTCCTCCACTTTGCTCCACCCTGGGCTGGGGCGGTGCGGTGATCGGGCCTGCGAAGCGCCCTCCTGGGCGGTTTGTGGGGGTTTGGAATCCGGCTACACCTGCGAATTCACCCGTCGGCCGATCGGTCACCCTCGGCGTCCTCCACCCGGCGCCACCCCGTTTGACGTGGGGATTCTTCACGCACACCGATGTCACCTCCCGTGGTTTTCCGTTGACGGTGGAGGGAAGTGGAGTACAGTGGAGCGCGATGGCGGAGCCGGGGGGCTCGGCCGGCCCCGGGGGGACCGTTCGCGGTGGGAAGGGGTGGATGCCGCATGTTTCTCGGCACCCACACTCCTCGCCTGGACGAAAAGGGCCGGTTGATCCTGCCGGCCAAGTTTCGGGACGAGCTGGCGGGAGGTGTCGTGATCACCAAGGGACAGGAGCGCTGCCTCTACGTGTTCCCCGGCACCGAGTTCGCCCGGATCGCCGAACAGCTTCGTGCCACGCCGATGACCAACAAAGCGGCCCGGGCCTACAGCCGGGTGTTCTTCGCCAGCGCGCACGACGAGGTTCCCGACCGGCAGGGTCGGGTCACCATCCCGCAGCATCTCCGCGAGTATGCCGGGCTGGACCGCGAGCTTGTCGTGATCGGTGCGAGCACCCGGGTGGAGATCTGGGACAAACAGGCATGGGACACCTACCTCGCCGACAGCGAAGAGGACTTCGCCGGCATCGAGGAGGGGGTGCTGCCGGGCGGGCTGTGAGGTCCATCTGCAGACACCCAGACGAGCCCGCCGTACCGCGAGCTCTCCAGCCGCTCCATGGTCCTGACGCCACTTCCCCGGCGCCAGGGCGGGGTGGGCGGATGGAGAGCTGGCGGTACGGCGCTCGTGCACTACCGCACCCAACGACCGGGTGATTGAGAAACCGGCGGGTTGGGGAAGCAAGATCAGCACGACGGCGGGCCGCGAACCCGCCGCGGTAGGGGGTCGACGATGGGGGAGCGGGACATCCATGTTCCCGTGCTGCTCGAGCGCTGTCTCGAGCTGCTGGCCCCAGCGCTGGCCCGGCCGGGCGCGCTGTACCTCGACGCCACGCTCGGACTCGGTGGTCACGCCGAGGCCGTGCTGCGGGCGTATCCGGGGGTGCGGCTGCTCGGCCTGGACCGTGACCCGCAGGCACTGGGCCTTGCGGGACAGCGGCTGGCGCCGTTCGCCGACCGGATCCGTCTCGTGCACGCCGTCTACGACGAGCTGCCCGAGGTCCTGGCCGGCGAGCAGATCGACGGTGGCCTGTTCGACCTGGGCGTCTCGTCGCTCCAGCTCGACGACGCCGCCCGCGGGTTCGCCTACGCCCAGGACGCACCGCTCGACATGCGCATGGACCAGACCCGCGGCATCACCGCGGCGGAGGTGCTCAACACCTACAGCCACGGTGACCTCGCTCGGGTGCTCCGGGTGTACGGCGAGGAGAAGTTCGCCTCCCGTATCGCTCAGTTCATTGTCCGGGAACGGGCCAAGGCCCCGCTCACCGGTTCGGCCCGCCTTGCCGAACTGGTCCGCGAGGCCATCCCCGCACCCGCGCGGCGGACCGGCGGCCACCCGGCCAAGCGCACGTTCCAGGCGCTCCGCATCGAGGTCAACGGCGAGCTGGCCGTCCTCGAGCGGGCGATCCCGGCGGCGCTCGACGCGCTGCGGCCGGGCGGGCGCCTGGTGGTGCTGTCGTACCACTCGCTCGAGGACCGCCTGGTCAAACAGGCGATCGCCGAGCGGACCCGCTCGACCGCGCCGGTCGAGCTGCCGTTCGAGCCGCCCGGCAGCGAACCGACGCTGCGGGCGCTCACCCGGGGGGCCGAGCTCCCCGACGCGGCCGAAGTCGCGGCCAACCCGCGGGCGGCGTCCGTTCGACTCCGCGCCGTGGAACGCAAGGACCGTCCCAAGAGGACAGGCACATTGGGGGAGGTGTGATGAACGTGACGACACTGCCGGCCAACCGGCAGCGCGGCAACCAGCAGGCCGCACCGCGGTCGGGGGGCCGGACCACGGAGCGAGCTGGATCGGGTCCAGAGCCGGCAGGCCGCGACGTAAAAGCGGGTGCTGAGCACGACGAGCCGGACCACCTGATCGACGGCGCGACGGCACTCCAGCCACAGCGCGAGACCACGACGCCGGGCAGCACGCCCGGCAAGCAGCAGGGGCCGCCCCGGCTTCGCGTGGCGCCGCCGGCACCGGTCAGCGCGCCGCGGGCGCCGTTCGTGGCGCTCGTGCTGGTGCTGGTGCTCGCCGGCGTCATCGGGATCCTGGTCCTCAACACGAGGATCGCCGAGAACGCCTTCAAGCTCGACGCGCTGAAGACCAAGCAGAGCGGTCTCGACCGCGACGAGCAGCGACTGCGCAGCGACCTGGCGGACAAGGAGTCGCCGGTGACCCTGGCGTCGCGGGCGAAGCAGCTGGGCCTGGTGCCGTCGCGCACCCCGGCCTTCCTGCTGCTGCCGGACGGCACGAAGCTCGAAATGCCGGGTCCCGGCAAGTAAGGGCCGTGACGAACACCGAGGAAAGTCAGGACGATGGCTGGCGACACTCCTGAACGGCGGGGCGGGACCGAGCGGCGCGGGGGCGCCGACCGACGCGACGCCACCGGCCGCGGGAGTGACGCCGGCCGGCAACGGACGGGCGGCCGCGCCGGCACGGGGGGTGCCGGCGGGGCCGCCCGTCCCCGCGCCGGCACTGCCGACGGGGCCGAGCCGTCGCGCGGCACGATGTCCGAGGCACGCCGGTACACGCCGCGGGGGCGGTCCGTCCGTGACGCCTCCGTCGAGGCCGGCAGCCAGCACCGCGGCGACCCGTTCCGGCCGGCCCTGGAGGTGCTCCAGGGCGGCCGGGCCGACCAGCCGCGGGAGCAGCCCCGCCGCACCGACCCGCAGCGCCGGGCGGCCGCGGCCCGGGCGACCGAGCCCAAGGCCGCCCCCGAACGCACGGCGGCGGCACCGCAGAAGGCGCCCGCCCGTGACGCCCAGCGCAAGAGCGCCGAGCGCGACACCGCGGTCAACGGCGCGGCCCGGTCCGGGCGGACCGCCGGGCGATCCACCGGCGCGCGCGGCGCGACGCCGGCGAAGCCGACTCCGCGCCGGACGGCCAAGGCGGCCCAGGCGCGCGGCGGCACCCGCGGCACGCGGCCGGTACGGAAGCTGAGCCGGGTCAAGGTCCCGCGGCCGCCCCGGCGCCCGAAGCAGCCCAGGCTCGCCGAGCCGCGCCGCCGGCTGCGCCTGGCCACCGTGCTCGCGCTGCTGATGTTCGCCGCGATCGGCGTCCGCCTGGTCCAGCTCCAGCTCACCGACGCGCGCGCATACGCCGCCGCGGGGCTCGAGGACCGCCTCATCAAGGAGATCCTGCCCGCCTCGCGCGGCGCGATCCTCGACCGCAACGGCAAGATCCTCGTGCACTCCGTCGAGACCCGCTTCGTGACGGTCGACCCGATGGTGGTCAAGGACCCGGAGGGCCTCGCCGACAAGCTCTTCGCCGTGCTCGACAAGTACGGCGTGACCCGCTCCGAGCTGGTCCGCAAGCTGACGCCGCACAAGCGGGAGGACGGCAAGACCAACGCGCGCTTCGAGTACCTCGCGCACCAGATCGACGTCGCCGACGGTGACCGGATCGCCGCCATGAACATCGGCGCGCTGCGGGTCGCCCGCGACGAGCGGCGCCAGATCCCGGGCTACGACCTGGCGTCCAACGTCATCGGCTTCACGCGCAAGAGCGACCTGTCCGGGCAGCTGGGCATCGAACAGGCGTACGACGCGCAGCTGCGCGGCGTCGACGGACTGCACATCTACGAGCACGGCGAGGGCGACCTCGACAAGCCGCTGCCGCAGGGCTACGACGAGCTGCGCCCGGCCCGGCCCGGCAGCTCGGTCGAGCTGACCCTGGAGGCCGACCTCCAGTACTCCGTGCAGAACACGCTGTTCGAGCGGATGGAGCCGCTGGGCGCGTACTTCGCCAGCGCCATCGTGCTCGACGCGCGCACGAGCGAGGTCATGGCGATGGCCAGCTATCCGTCGTTCGCCGCGGGCGACCCCGGCAAGTCGCCGCCGGAGCAGCTCAAGGACCAGTGCACGGCGACCGTGTTCGACCCGGGCTCGGTGCACAAGGCGATCGTCATGGCGGCGGCGCTGCAGGAGGGCATCATCACGCCCACGTCGACGGTCACCGTCAACTCGAGCGTGAAGAAGGGCGACACGGTCTACAAGGACCACCCGCCGCAGAAGGACGGCACCCGGATGACCATCCCGGGCATCCTGGCGCTGTCGTCGAACGTCGGCACGATCGCCGTCGCCGACCAGCTCGGCAAGGACAAGCTGTACGAGTACCAGCAGAAGTTCGGTCTCGGCGCGCGCACCGGCGTCGGCCTGCCGAACGAGTCGGCCGGCCAGCTGCTGCCGCCGGACAAGTGGACCGGCTCCAGCCCGGGCTCGATCCCGATCGGCAACGGCGTCGCCACCACCGCGATGCAGATGGCCGCGGTCTACGCCACGATCGCCAACGACGGGCTGTGGGTGCAGCCGACGCTCGTCCGCAAGATCATCGCGCCCGACGGCAAGGCGACGAGGCCCGCGGCCCAGCAGACCCGCCGGGTGCTCGACCCGCAGCACGCCCAGGAGCTGCGGACCATGCTGGAGGGCGTGACGACGCTCGACGAGGCCACCGGCCGGCAGGCGTCGATCCCGGGGTACCGCATCGCCGGCAAGACCGGCACCTCGCAGGTCCCCGACAAGGGCGGCTACGCGCCGGGCGACGTGGTGACGTTCATCGGCATGGCCCCGGCCGAGGCGCCGCGGTACGTCGTGGCCGTCACGGCCCACGTGCCGAAGGGCGCCGGCGGCTCCGTGGCCGCGCCCGCGTTCAAGGAGATGATGGCGCTCACGCTCAGCAACTTCGGTGTCGTGCCCACCGGCACGACGGCCCCGACGCTGACGATCTACCCGTGACACCGGGTCTGGCGCCCCGCAGTGGGGCGGGTAGGGTCTGACCCCGTGCCCGGCTATCCCCGTCCGAGGAGTGTCCGCCCCGTGCTCATCGCCGAGCTGGGGGGCGCGGGCGACGTTGCCGTCACCGGGGTGACGCATAGTAGCTCGGCAGTTCACCCGGGTGACCTTTACGCGGCCCTGCCCGGCGCGCGGGTGCACGGCGCCCAGTTCATCGCGGACGCGGCGGCCCGCGGCGCGGTCGCGGTGCTCACCGACCGCGCCGGAGCGGAGCACGCCGGCGACCTCCCGGTCATCGTGGCCGACGACCCGCGGGCGGCGCTCGGCGAGATCGCCGCGAAGGTGTACGGCGAACCCAGCCGCCGGCTGACCGTCCTCGGCATCACCGGCACCGCGGGCAAGACCTCGACCGCCTACCTCATCGAGGCCGGCCTGCGCGCCGCCGGTCACGTCACCGGGCTCATCGGCACGGTCGAGACCCGGCTCGGTGACCTCGTCGTCGAGAGCGCCCGCACCACGCCGGAGGCGACCGACCTGCACGCGCTGTTCGCCGCCGCGCTGGAGCACGGCGTGCAGTCGGTCGTCATGGAGGTCTCCAGCCACGCGCTGGAGCTCGGCCGGGTCGGCGGGGTGCGGTTCGCGACCGCCGGCTACACCAACTTCGGCCTCGACCATCTGGACTTCCACCCCGACGTCGACGCCTACTTCGCGGCGAAGGCCCGGCTGTTCGACGGCCGCGCCGCGACCGAGATCCTCAACATCGACGACGCCAACGTCATGCGGCTGCGCAAGCCGGCCTCGTGGACGTACTCGGCGGCGGGCGACCCGGCCGCCGACTTCCGCGCCGAGGACATCGCCGTCGACGGCTACGGCCAGACGTTCACGGTCCGCCACGGCGACCGCTCGGCGGCCTCCGGCGTCCGCCTGCCCGGCCGGCACAACGTCGCCAACGCGCTGCTCGCCATCGCCTCGCTCGTCGCCGTCGGGGTCGACCTGGGCGTCGCTGCGGCGGCCGTCGCGGCCGCGCCCGGCTCGCCGGGCCGCATGGAGCAGGTCGACGCGCCGGGCGACGTGCTTGGCGTGGTCGACTACGCGCACAAGCCGGACGCGATGGTCGAGGTGCTCACCGCGCTGCGCACCCTCGCCGCCGCCCGCGGCGGGCGGGTCATCTGCGTCGTCGGCGCCGGCGGCGACCGCGACCGGGCCAAGCGCCCGCTCATGGGCCGCGCCGCCGCGCACGGCGCCGACCTCGTCATCGTCACCGACGACAACCCGCGCACCGAGGACCCGGCGCGCATCCGCGCCGAGGTGCTCGCCGGCACCGCCGACGGCGAAGCCGACGTGGTCGAGGTCGACGGCCGGCGGGCCGCGATCGCCCGCGCGGTCGAGGAGGCCAAGCCCGGCGACGTGGTGGCGCTGCTCGGCAAGGGGCACGAGCGGGGCCAGGAGGTCAACGGCGAGGTGCTGCCGTTCGACGACCGGGTCGAGCTCGCCGCGGCCCTGCGAAAGGCGGCCGGCGCGTGATCCCGATGCCGCTCGGCGAGATCGCCGCCGTCGTCGGCGGCGCGCTGCACGGTGCCTCGGAGCCCGTCGTCGACGGCCCCGTGGAGTACGACAGCCGCAAGATCCAGCCGGGCGGGCTCTTCGTCGCCTTCGTCGGGGACAAGGTCGACGCGCACGACTTCGCGGCCAAGGCCGTCGCGGACGGCGCGGTGGGCGTGCTCGGCAGCCGGCCCGTCCCCGGCGTGCCCACGATCGTGGTCGAGGACTCGCGTCACGCGCTGGGGCTGCTGGCGCGCGAGGTGCTGCGGCGGCTGCCGTCGCTGACCGTCGTGGCGGTCACCGGCTCGTCCGGCAAGACCAGCACGAAGGACCTCATCGCGAAGCTGCTCGACGTGCGCGGGCCGACGGTGGCGACGACCGGCTCGGAGAACAACGAGCTCGGCACGCCCTACACGGCCCTCAAGGTGTCGGCCGAGACCCGTTTCCTGGTCCTGGAGATGGGTTCCCGCGGCGTCGGACATCTCCGGTACCTCTGCGAGATCGCGCCCCCCGACGTCAGCGTCGTCGTCAACGTGGGTGTCGCGCACATCGCGGAGTTCGGGTCGGTCGACGGGATCGCGCTCGCCAAGGGGGAGCTCGTGGAGGCACTGTCGCCTTCCGGACTCGCCGTGCTGAACTCCGACGACGACCGGGTGCGGGCGATGGCCGCGCGGACGTCGGCGCCCGTTCTGCTGGCCGGGGAGTCGCCTGGTTCGGACATCTCGGGCAGCGACGTGGTGGCGCTCGACCGCGGGCGGTTCGGGTTCACGCTGCACGTTCCCGGCGCCTCGCCGGTGCCGGTGCGGCTCGCCGCCGCGGGGCGGCACCAGGTCGGCAACGCGCTCCTCGCCGCCGCCGTGGCGACGCACGCGGGGGTGGCGCCCGGCGAGATCGCCGCCGCCCTCGGAGATCCAGCGGGCTTGTCGACCCGAAGGATGGATGTCTTCGACCGTGCCGACGATGTCACGGTCATCGACGACTCGTACAACGCCAATCCGGCGTCCATGGCGGCGGCCCTCCGGGCGCTCGTCGTCGTGGCCGGGGATCGGCGCAAGATCGCGGTGCTCGGCTTCATGGCGGAGCTCGGCGAGTACGAGCGAGCCGGCCACGAGGAGGTCGGTCGCCTCGCCGCGGAACTCGGCGTCGACCGTCTGGTGGCCGTCAGCGAGCAAGCCGCGCCGATCCTGGACGGCGCGGCCGCCGTGGCGAGTTGGGGAGGAGACTCGGTGCTCGTGACCGATCAGGAGGCCGCCGCCGCGCTGCTGCGCGGGTCGCTGCTTCCGCGCGACGTGGTCCTCGTCAAGGGATCGCGGTACCGGACCTGGGACGTCGCTGACGCCCTGCGTGCTGAGGCGTCCGACAAGTGAGGGCCGTCTTCGTCGCGGCCTTCGTGGCGTTCCTGATCTCGCTGTTCGGCACGCCGATCGCCATCAGGTACTTCACCCGCCTCAAGGCGGACCAGCCCATCCGCTCCGAGGGTCCGCAGACCCACCTGGGCAAGAAGGGCACGCCCACGATGGGCGGCGTGGTGTTCATCTTCGCCACGCTCGTCGCCTACACCGGCGGGCACATCGCCCTGACCACCCTGCCGGACAAGCAGCTGCGCCCGAGCGGCCCGACCGCCACCGCCGTCGTGCTGCTGGGCCTGTTCGTGTTCACCGGCCTGCTGGGCTTCCTCGACGACTACCTGAAGGTCGCCAAGCGCAACAGCGACGGCCTCAACAAGCGCGGCAAGCTCATCGGCCAGGCGCTCATCGGCGCGATCTTCGGCGCGATCGCCCTCTACGTGCCGGCGAACGAGACCGGCCGGGCCGTCGTGACGACGGTCGCCAGCCCCAAGCTGTCCTGGGTCCACGACGTCGACTGGCTGAACATCACGAAGATCGGCGCCGTCGTCTTCTTCGTCTTCGTGGTCATGTCGATGTCGAACGCGGTCAACCTGACCGACGGCCTCGACGGCCTGGCGACGGGCACCTCGATCCTGGTGATCGGCAGCTACATGGCGATCGCCTTCTGGCAGTACCGCCACTGGTGCGCCGACACCTCGTACACCGCCAACTACTGCTACGACGTGCGCGACCCGCTGGAGATGGCCCTCATCGCCGGCGCCGCGGTGGGCGCCCTGGTCGGCTTCCTGTGGTGGAACACGTCGCCCGCCCGCATCTTCATGGGCGACACCGGCTCGATGGCGCTGGGCTCGCTCATCGCCGGCCTGGCGGTGGCCACGAAGACGATCCTGCTGCTGCCGCTCATGGGCCTGCTGTTCTTCATCATCGTGATCACCTGGATCATGCAGATCGGCTCGTACCGCACGACCGGCAAGCGCATCTTCCGCATGGTCCCCCTCCAGCACCACTTCGAGCTGGCGGGCTGGAGCGAGGTCAACATCGTGGTCCGCTTCTGGATCATCGCGGGTCTCGGCATGGCCGCCTCGCTGGGCCTGTTCGCGGCCGACTTCCTGCGCGTGATGAGCGGCTCCGGCTGACGCTCCTGCCGCTCCCATGATCCATGGAGCGTTCTGGCTGTCATGACGACCAGAACCCTCCATGGATCATGAGCGGCGCGGCCGCGCCGGCTTCCTGGGCGACTTTTCTGGTATGTCGGGTATCGGTGGGTGTGAGCGCCGGCGGCGACACGCCGGGGCCGGGCCGGGTCGGGGGTCGAGCCCGGGGCGCGGGCGATGATGGTGCCCATGCGCGGTGAGGGGGAGCAGCAGGAGGCGGCGGCCGGCGGGAGCTCCTGGCCCACCGCGTGGCTCGACACGCTGCGGGGGCTGCTCGACCGCCCCCTGGCGTCGTACTACCTGCTGCTGTCCAGCGTCGGCCTGCTCGTCTTCATCGGGCTGGTCATGGTCTTCTCCGTCACCAGCATCGACAACTACGCGACCACGGGCAGCCCCTTCACCTCCATCGCCAAGCAGGTGCTCTCCGCCGTCGTCGGGCTCATCGCCTTCTGGGTCTGCCAGCGGCTGCCGGTGCGGACGTTCCGCGCGGTGGCGGTACCACTGATGATCAGTGCCTTCGTCCTGATGGGGTTCGTCGACCTCATGGGCTGGCTGGCCGCGCGCCGCACGCCCGTGGGCGGGGACGTGAAGGCCATCCACCTCGGGCCGATCTGGGTCGACGACCTCTGGTTGCACGTGGGCGGGCTCCAGCTGCAGCCCGCCGAGCTGGCCAAGTTCGCGCTCGTGATCTGGGGCGCCGACCTGCTCGTGCGCAAGGGGCGCAGCATCCTGAGCTGGCGGCAGCTGCTCACGCCGTTGTTCCCGGTGACCGTGGGGCTGCTGATCCTCGTGGGGTACAACGACCTCGGGTCCATGATCTGCATGCTGGTGCTGTTCACCGGCCTGCTGTGGGCGGCCGGGGCGCGGCTGCCGGTGTTCGCCTGGCTGGGCGGGCTCGCGCTGGCCGGCATCGTGGCGCTCATCCTGTTCCCCGCGGGCAAGGACTACCGCCTGGACCGGATCAAGGTGTTCTTCGATCCGGGCATCGACCCCGACGCGGAGAACGGGCGCTACCAGTACCTCCGCGGGCTCTGGGCGGTCGCCAACGGCGGGTGGTTCGGGGTGGGACTCGGCGAGGGCCACCTCAAGTGGGGGCGGCTGCCGAACGCCCACAACGACTTCATCTTCGCGATCGTCGCGGAGGAGCTCGGCGTCGTCGGGTGCATGGTGGTGCTGCTGCTGTTCGGCATGCTGACCTACACCGGGCTGCGCATCGCGCGGCGGGTCGAGGACCCGTTCCGCCGGCTGGTGGCGGCGGCGATCACGATCTGGTTCGTCGGGCAGGCGCTGATCAACATCGGCGGGGTCGTGGGGCTCATGCCGATCACCGGGCTGCCCCTGCCGTTCATCTCCGACGGCGGGAGCGCGCTCGTCGTGGCGCTCGGCGCGGCCGGGATCCTCACGTCGTCCGCCCGGGCCGAGCCGGACTGCGCCCGAGCCATGCACGCCCGTCCGCCGCGGAAATGGGTGCGACTACTCTGGGCGCCGTTGCCGCCGCTGCCGCGCACCCGCGAGGACAGCGACGGCGAGGCCCCCTCGACACGCGCGACGGGCCGGCCCGCGACGCTGTCGGGGCCGTCCCGCGGAAGGAGCACCTGATGGCAGCGCTGCGTTCGGTGGTGCTGGCCGGCGGAGGCACCGGCGGGCACATCTACCCGCTGCTCGCCTTCGCCGACTGCCTGCGCAGGCACGACCCCGGTCTGCGCATCACCTGCATCGGATCGCCCCGGGGCATGGAGGCGGAGATCATCCCCCAGCGCGGGTACGACCTGCGCCACGTACCGGCCTACCAACTGCCCCGCTCGGTGAACATGAACCTGGTCCGCACCCCGGACCGGATGTACAAGGCCGCCAAGGCGACCCGCGCGATCCTCGACGAGGTCGACGCCGACGCGGTCGTGGGCTTCGGCGGCTACGTCTCGGTCCCGGCCTACCTGGCCGCCTGGCGGCGCAAGACGCCGCTGATCATCCACGAGGTCAACGTGCCGGTCGGGGTGGCCAACAAGATGGGCATGCGGTTCACCGACCACCTCGTGCTCGGCTTCCCGCACCAGGCCCAGCAGATGCCCGCGGTCGCCGACAAGGAGGTCGTGGGGGTACCGCTGCGGCAGAGCATTGCCCGGCTCGACCGCGCGGCGCTGCGGGCCGAGGCCCGCGCCCGCTTCGGGCTGGACCCGAACCTGCCGACGCTGTTCGTGTTCGGGGCGTCGGCCGGCGCCCGCTCGATCAACCTGGCGGTGTCCGGGGCGGCGCGGCAGATCACCGGGTCCGGCGTGCAGGTGCTGCACATCATCGGGGCGCGCAACGACGACGTCGAGGTGCCGACCGGCCTGCCGGCGCCCTACGTGAAGATCAAGTTCCTCTCCGAGATGGAGCTGGGCTACGCCGCCGGCGACCTGGCGCTCTGCCGGGGCGGCGCGATGACCTGCGCCGAGACCGCGGCCGTCGGGATGCCCGCGATCTACGTCCCGCTGCCCTGGGGCAACGGCGAGCAGCGCCGCAACGCGCTGCCGGTGGTCGAGGCCGGTGGGGGCCTCATCGTCGAGGACGGCGACCTGTCGCCCGAGTGGGTCACCCGGACAGTTGTACCGCTGGTGCGCGACGGCGCCCGGCTCGCCGCGATGAGCCGCGCCGCCGCCGGATACGGCCGCCGCGACGGCGACGAGGCGTTGCGGCAGTACCTCATGAAGGTGGTCGCGGCATGACCGGTCCGGTGCGCAGCGGAGGGGCCGGTCATCGGGGGCGCAGCATGAAGGCATGCGGCCGGAGCGAAGCGGAGGACGCATGACCGGTCCGGTGCGCAGCGGAGGGGCCGGTCATCAGTGGCTCAGCATGAAGGCATGCGGCCGGAGCGAAGCGGAGGACGCATGACCGAGAAGCTCACCGCCGAGGATCTCGGCAAGGTGCACCTCGTCGGCGTCGGCGGGGTCGGGATGAGCGGCCTGGCCCGGCTGCTGCTCACGCGGGGCATCCCGCTGTCGGGCAGCGAGCTGAAGGAGTGGCCGCAGCTCGCCGCGCTCAAGGCGCTCGGCGGCACCATCTACCGCACCCACGAGGCCTCGAACCTCGACGGCGTCGACACCGTGATCTACTCCACGGCCATCCCGAAGGACCACATCGAGCTGGCGACGGCCCGCGAGCGCGGGCTGCGGCTGCTGCACCGCTCGGAGGCCCTGGCCGCGACGATGGTGGGCCGGCGGGGCATCGCCGTGGCCGGCACGCACGGCAAGACCACGACCACGTCGATGATCACGCTGATCCTCCAGCACGGCGGAGCCGACCCGTCGTTCGTCATCGGCGGGGAGATCTCGGCGGCCGGCTCCAGCGCCCACCACGGCAGCGGCGACCTGTTCGTCGCCGAGGCGGACGAGAGCGACCGCTCCTTCCTGCTGTACGAGCCGCACGTCGCGGTCGTCACGAACATCGACGCCGACCACCTCAACACCTACGGCGACCTCCAGGGCCTGGAGGACGCGTTCGTCGAGTTCTGCGGCCGGGTGGAACCGGGCGGGTTCGTGGTGACCTGCGCGGACGACGCCGGGGCGATGCGGATGGCGGTGCGGGCCCGGGCCAACGGCTCCGACGTGATCACGTACGGCACCGCGCCCGACGCCGACCTGCGCATCAGCGAGGTGCGGTCGTCGGCGGGCGGCGTGCGGTACGTGGCCCACCACGACGGCGTCCCGCTGGGCGAGGTGTTCCTGCCGGTGCCCGGCGCGCACCTCGGGCTGAACTCGGCCGGCGCTCTGCTCGTCGCGCTGCGGCTGGGCATCCCGGCGGAGACCGCGATCGAGGCGCTCGCCGCGTTCCCGGGCGTGCGCCGCCGGTTCGAGCTCAAGGGCGCCGAGGCCGGCGTCAAGGTCTACGACGAGTACGCGTACCACCCGGTCCCGATGGCGGCGGCCATGCACACGCTGCGCGAGGTGGCCGCGGGCGGCCGGCTCGTGGTGGTCTTCCAGCCGTACCGGATGTACCGCACCCGCGACTTCCAGACCGAGATCGCCGAGGCGCTCGCGCTCGCCGACGAGGCGATCGTGATGGAGGTCTTCGGCCCGGGCGAGCTGCGCGAGCCGGGGGAGGGCGGGGTGGCGCTCACCGCCGCCGTCGGCCTGCCCGACGAGCGCAAGGTGTTCGTGCCGTCCTGGGAGGACGTGCCGGGCGAGGTCGTCCGCCGGGTCCACGACGGCGACGTGGTCGTCACGATGGGCGCCCCGCCGATCTCGCTCATGGGCGACGAACTGCTCGCGGCGCTCAAGACGGCCGGCGGCACCGACTACGTCGGCCGCCACCACTCCCGAGGCGAAGGCGACTGACCATTGACCCAGACGCGCGGCTGGCGGCTGGTGCTGGCCCCTCGCGGCGCGCCGCAGTCCGTGCGGCGGTTCGCGAAGCGGGCCCGGCAGCGCCGCCTCCGCGCGGCACTGCCCTGGCTGGTCGCGCTGGCGGTCGCCGCCCTGCTCGGGGTGGCGGCCGTGGTCGTCCTCGCCACGCCGGTGCTGGGCGTCGAGCGGATCGAGGTCGCCGGGGTGGCGACATTGAGCGCCGACGCGGTCCGGCAGGCGGCGGGGGTGCCCCACGGCACGCCGCTGGCCCGGGTGGACCTGCGGGCCGTCGAGCGCCGGGTGCGCCAGCTCAAGCCGGTCCGCACGGTCGCCGCGTCGGCGGACTTCCCGCGCACGCTCCGGCTGCGGATCGAGGAGCGCTCGGCGGTGGCCGCGGTGGTCAAGGTCGGCGGTTTCGTGCTGCTCGACGCCGAGGGTGTCGGCTACCTGCCGGTCGAGGCGGCCCCGGTCGGCCTGCCGGTGCTGCGGCTGGCCGACCCCGAGCCGGGTGACGACACCACGACGGCGGCGCTGACCGTGCTGGCCGCGCTGCCGCCGTTCCTGCGGGCGGTGATGACCGCGCTGGTCGCCGAGTCGCCGACCCGGATCCGGCTGGAGCTGACCGACCGTCGCACCGTCGTGTGGGGCGACGCGACAGAGAACGAGGCGAAGGTGCGCGTGCTGGAGTTCACGCAGGTCGCGCCGGGCCGCACGCTCGACGTGAGCGCGCCCGGCGTGGTGGTGGAGCGGTGAGCCGCCCGGAGCTGCCGTTCGTCGGCGACGAGCGGACCCTGGTGTCGGCCTGGCTGGACTGGCACCGCGAGACCGTGCACGTGAAGTGCGCCGGGCTCGGCGAGGAGGAGGCCTGGCGGGCACCGCTGCCGGCGTCGCCGCTGACCAGCGCGGCGGGGCTCGTGTCCCATCTCACGTCGGTCGAGTCGTACTGGTTCGAGCGGGTGGTGGCGGGGCTGGACGTGCCGCTGCACTGGACCGACGAGGACCCGGACCTCGAATGGCGCCGCCGGCCGGGGGACTCGCTCGGCGACGTGCTGGCCCGGTACCGCGCCCAGTGCGACGTCTCCCGGCGGATCGCCGCCGGTCTCGACCCCGACGCGATGTGCGCCGGGCGGCGCCGCGGCAACCCCGTGTCGGTCCGCTGGGTGCTGCTGCACATGATCGAGGAGACCGCCCGTCACAACGGGCACCTGGACGCCGTCAGGGAATTGGCCGACGGCGTCGTGGGCGAATAGCCGACACGCCGGGTGGCGGTCCTTGGATCACGACAGTCGGGCCTTTACCTTGCGATAAGGCATTAGTTGACATAACTATAAGCCTCTAGTAAAGGGTGAGGGTTTGCGGGACCCCCATCCGGTGCGTTCGCATTTGGCGGACGCCGCCCGTCGCGGGGTCGGGCACTCGGGCTTGGTTTCACCGGTTCGACGGCTCCGGGAAGGATCGGCGCTCGCCAACCTCGAAAGGAAAGGTGGTCCGATGACTCATCCGCACAACTATCTCGCGGTCATCAAGGTCGTCGGCATCGGCGGCGGCGGCGTCAACGCCGTGAATCGCATGATCGAGGTTGGCCTCAAGGGCGTCGAGTTCATCGCGATCAACACCGATGCACAGGCCCTGCTGATGAGCGACGCCGACGTCAAGCTCGACGTCGGCCGCGAACTGACGCGCGGGCTCGGTGCGGGTGCGAATCCGGACGTCGGCAAGAACGCGGCCGAAGACCACCGGGACGAGATCGAAGAGGTGCTCAAGGGCGCCGACATGGTCTTCGTCACCTGCGGCGAGGGTGGCGGCACCGGCACCGGGGGCGCGCCCGTGGTGGCGAACATCGCGCGGAAGCTCGGCGCGCTGACCATCGGCGTGGTCACCCGGCCGTTCTCGTTCGAGGGCAAGCGCCGCCAGGTGCAGGCCGAGGCGGGCATCGAGGAGCTGCGCAACCAGTGCGACACGCTCATCGTGATCCCGAACGACCGCCTCCTCGCGCTCGGCGACCGGGGCATCAGCATGATGGACGCGTTCCGCCAGGCCGACCAGGTGCTGCTCTCCGGCGTGCAGGGCATCACCGACCTGATCACCACGCCCGGTCTCATCAACCTCGACTTCGCCGACGTCAAGAGCGTCATGAGCGGCGCCGGGAGCGCCCTCATGGGCATCGGCAGCGCCCGCGGCGACAACCGCGCGGTCGAGGCCGCCGAGTCGGCGATCTCCAGCCCGCTGCTGGAGCAGAGCATGGACGGCGCCCGCGGCGTCCTGCTCTCCATCGCGGGCGGCTCCGACCTGGGCCTGTTCGAGATCAACGACGCGGCCCAGCTGGTCACCGACGCCGCCCACCCGGACGCGAACATCATCTTCGGCGCCGTGATCGACGACGCGCTCGGCGACGAGGTGCGCGTCACGGTGATCGCGGCCGGCTTCGACGGCGGCTCCCCGGCGTACCGGCCGGTCGAGGCGCCGCGGCGGGCCGTGCCGCACAACCCGCCGCCGAAGGAGCAGGTGTCCACCGAGCGCCAGGCCCCGCCGCCGCCCCGGCGGGTGCTGTTCGACGACGTCGACGTGCCGGACTTCCTGAAGAACGGCGCCTGAGAGGTTTCTGCTTCACTTCGGGTGGGTCAACATCATGTTGGCCCACCCGAGATCATTTCGCTGGGCGACCCGGCGCGGTGGCCGTGTGGGACGTCGCCTGAAGGAAATGGAGGCAGTGTGGACGCTCGGTCGGCGGAGATCGGCCGGAACCTCGCCCAGGTCCGGGAGCGCATCGCCGCAGCCTGCGCGGCCGCCGGACGTTCACCCGACGAGGTGACCCTCGTCGCGGTGACGAAGACGTACCCGGCGCAGGACGTCACCCGGCTGGTCGCCCTCGGCGTCCACGACGTGGGGGAGAACCGCGACCAGGAGGCCGCGCCGAAGGCCGAGGCGGTCGCCGACCCGGCCCTGCGCTGGCACTTCGTCGGCCAGCTCCAGCGCAACAAGGCCCGCTCGGTGGTGCGGTACGCCTCGGCGGTGCACTCGGTGGACAGCCTGCGGCTGGTCGACGCGCTGGTCGACGCGGCCGTGAAGGCCGAGCGGCCCGAGCCGCTCGACGCCCTCGTCCAGGTGAGCCTCGACGACGACGAGCAGCGCGGCGGCGCCGTCACCGGAATGGTGGAACAGGTCGCGGCGGCGATCGCGGCGAGCCCGGCGCTGCGGCTGCGCGGCGTGATGGCCGTCGCGCCGCTCGGCTGGGAAGCCGATGACGCATTCGCGCGGCTCGCCGCGATCGCCGGCCGGATTCGGCAGCGCTTTCCCGGCGCGGGCTGGATTTCCGCCGGTATGAGCAACGACCTGGAATCCGCGATTCTGCACGGCTCGACACATGTCCGTGTCGGTAGCGCATTGCTCGGAAATCGAACCCCGCTGGGGTAGCCTGGCCGCGGGAACGGAAAAACTACACGGGTGTGGTTCTGCGCCGGCGGGTCGGTGTCGCACAACGTGATCGGTGGCACCGACAACGGGGGGAAGTGCCGCATGGCGGTGGACGGAGGAGCGCGAATGGGTGCTCTGCGCAGGGCGGGCGTCTGGCTCGGCCTCGTCGAGGATGAGGACGAGCGCGGCTACGACGATCGTCACTACCGGAGCTACGGCGACGACTTCGCCGACGACGAGGACGAGGTCGACGAGGTGCCGGCGCCGCGGGTGCGCACGGTCTCGGAGCGGCTGACGGCGGCCGAGCGGCTGGAGGCGAGCACCGCCAGCCGGACCAGCACCGTGCGCTCGATCACGCGACCCACCTCGACCGTCAGCTACCCGACACGCGACAATCTCGCACTCGCCCCCCAGACCACCGTCCGTGAGCGTCAGCCGGTCGAAGAAGAGAGTGACGACCGCCGTTACGCGATCACGACCCTGCACCCGACGACGTACAACGAGGCGCGCACGATCGGTGAGCACTTCCGCGACGGTGTGCCGGTGATCATGAACCTCACCGAAATGGACGAGGCGGACGCCAAACGTTTGGTCGACTTCGCCGCCGGACTCGTATTCGGCCTGCGTGGTAACTTCGAGCGGGTGACCAACCGGGTCTTCCTGCTCTCTCCGGCAAATGTCCAGGTCACCGCAGAGGACAAAGCTAAGATCGCCGAGGGCGGGTTCTTCAACCAGAGCTGATGCGAGGACTCAACGGCCGTGGTGTCCATCACCTTGCAGATCGTGCATCTGCTGCTCTACCTGTTCCTGGTAGCGCTCCTCGCACGCTTCGTGATGGGCTACGTGATGCAGTTCGGCCGGCGCTGGCAACCGGGCCGGGGAGCCGCGGCGACGCTTGAAGTGGTGTGGAGCGTCACCGATCCGCCGCTCAAAGCGTTGAGGCGGGTGATACGTCCGCTGCGTATTGGTACCGTGGCCGTGGACCTGTCTTCGCTTGTGCTGCTGGTTATCCTGTTCGTGCTGATGAACGTCGTGGTAAGCCGCCTGATCGAGGTGTTCTCGTGACCAGCGCCGCTCGGCGGCCACGCGGCCGCAACTGACCTGAGGAGTTTCGATGCCGCTGACCCCGGCCGACGTCCACAACGTCGCCTTCAAGAAGCCCCCGATCGGCAAACGGGGCTACGACGAGGAAGAGGTCGACGCCTTCCTCGACGAGGTGGAGCGCGAGCTCGCCCGGCTGATCGAAGAGAACAACGAGCTGCGCGCCCAGCTGGAGCGCGGCGGTGGCGGCGGCGGTGGCCGCGCGCCCGCCGGTCCCGGTGGCGACCCGCGCCTCGCCGGCGAGCTCGCCGACCTCAAGACGCAGTTCGAGCGCGTCCAGCGGGAGAAGGCGTCGGCCGAGCAGGCCGCCCGCAGCATGCAGCAGGAGCTCGACCAGATCCGCACGCAGGGTGGCGGCGGCGCCGCCGGTGCGTCCGGTGACGGCGAGCAGCAGGCACTGCGGGTGCTCATGATGGCCCAGCGCACCGCCGACGACCACGTGTCCGACGCGCGCCGCGAGGCCGACAAGCTGCTCTCCGAGGCCCGCACCAAGGCCGAGGAGGTCACCCGCGACGCCCGCGCGAAGGCCGACGCCCTCGAGCGCGACGCCCGTCAGCGTCACCAGGAGGCCATGGGCGGCCTCGACGCGAAGCGCACCGCGCTGCAGAAGCACATCGAGGAGCTCAAGCAGTTCGAGCGGGAGTACCGCACGCGCCTCAAGGCGTACCTGGAGAGCCAGCTGCGCGACCTCACCGGCCGCGAGCAGAGCCTCGAGGCCGAGATGACGCAGCGCGCCGGCGACGCTCCGCGGGCCGCGGGCGCGGGCGGCGGCCTCGCGACGGCCGGCCTCGCGGGTGGTGGCTACGAGGGCGCCGGTCGCTGAGCCGGGGCGGTGATCGCCGAGCGCTCGTGAGGGCGACCGGCAGGATCCCCGTGTTCCCGAGTAGCACCGCGCCCGACCTCAGGCGGCACCACCAGCACGCCCAGCACAGAGCATCGGCCTGACACGCCGGTCAATGCGACACACGGCGCCCCAGTCGATTTCGGCTGGGGCGCCGGTCGCTTCCCGGGGGGCTCGGTCGTTGTACCGGCTGAGACACTCGCCCGGGAAACTCGCGCCGGGATCGTCATGCGGAGGGACAGGGCCGTGATCGTCGGAAGTGTGCTGCTGATCGTGGTGGCCGTCGGCCTGCTCGTGCTGGGGCTGCTGCAGGGCTCCGACGCCATGCTGGTCGCATCCATCGGGGCGAGCCTGCTCGCCGCGGTGGCGCTCATCGTCGGAGGCCGCCAGGCCGCCGCCGCCCGGTCGGCGCGCACCGTGCGGACCGGCCGGCTGCCGTCGGAGCGGTACGACCCGATGGAGTCGCGGATCGCCCCGGACCCGTCCGACGACCTCGACTTCGCCGGCCGGCGCCGAGCCCGCGGCGAGGAACGCCAGCCGGTGGGCGCCGGGGCGCGGGTGGGCGGCACGTACAGCGGCGCTCCCCTGCAGCCGCCCGCCGACCTGCACCCGCACTCGCGCATCGACGAGGCGGCCATGACGGCGCCGGTCCGCGACGAGCCGGACGTGCCGGCGGACATCCCGCAGTACGGCGACACCGACCGCGGCGGGTACGACGCCGCGGGCCACGACGCCGCCGGCTCCGACGATGAGGACGACTACGACGACGAGGACCCGGACGACGAGCCGCCGGTGCAGGCGTCGTCGGCGGCGGACGTCGCCCGGGTCGCCACGCTGGAGGCCGACGTGTTCGTCATCGACGGGCGGCCGCGGTACCACGTCCAGGGTTGCTCGCACCTGCTCGGCCGCGAGCACGAGCCGCTGCCGGCGCACGAGGCGGTCGAGCTGGGCTTCACGCCGTGCAGCGTCTGCGCCCCCAACGACGTCCTCCTGGGCCGCCGCTGATGCTCCGCCCGGAGTGAGGTGGCCGGGTGGACGATCGCCCTCGATCGGGTGAAGCCTCACAATGAAGTGTGGTCACCATCGCGATCCGCGTCCGGCCCGGTGCGTCCCGCACCGCGGTCGGCGGCAGCTACCCGGGCCCCTACGGCCCGGCGCTGATCGTCGCGGTGGGCGCGCGCCCGGTTGACGGGCAGGCCACCGAGGCCGCGCTGCGGGCGCTGGCCGACGCGATCCGGGTCCGGCCCTCCGCGCTGCGGCTGAAGGCCGGCGCGGCCAGCCGCGACAAGCTCGTCGAGCTCGACGATCCGCCCGCCGGCCTCGACGAACGGGTCGCCGCGCTGCTGGGGTCCGGCCGTTGACCCACGACTTCAACGTCGCACTGCTCATCGGTGCGGCCGTGCTGCTGGTGTGTGTCGGCGCGGTGCGCCTCTCGGTCCGCCTCGGCCTGCCCAGCCTCCTGGTGTACCTGCTGCTCGGGGTGGTCATCGGCGAGGCCGGCTTCGGCATCCAGTTCGAGAACGCCGAGCTGACCCGCACGCTCGGCATCTGCGCCCTGGTCGTGATCATCGCCGAGGGCGGCCTGACCGCCCGCTGGTCGACGCTGCGCCCGGTGCTCGGCCCGGCCGTCGTGCTGTCCACGTTCGGCGTCGGGGTGAGCGTCGCCGTCATCGGGGCGGTCGTCCACTACGCGCTCGGTGTCCCCTGGCAGGAGGCGCTGCTCTACGGCGCGGTGCTGTCGTCGACCGACGCCGCTGCGGTCTTCTCGACGCTGCGCCGGGTGCCGGTCCGCCCGCGCCTGGCCGCGCTGCTGGAGGCCGAGTCCGGCATCAACGACGCCCCGGTCGTGATCCTGGTCGTGCTGCTGTCGATGCCCGCGGGCAGCCACGGCCCGTGGTACGAGCAGCTCGGCCTGGTCGCCTTCGAGCTGGTCGCCGGCGGCGCCATCGGCCTGCTCGCCGGCTTCGGCGGCGCCTGGGCGCTGCGCCGGGCCGCGCTGCCGTCGGCCGGTCTCTACCCGCTCGCCGCGATCGGCCTGACCGTGCTCGCCTTCGCCGCGGGCTCGGTCGTGCACGCCTCCGGCTTCCTCGCCGTGTACGTCACCGGCGTCGTGCTCGGCAACGCCCACCTGCCCCACCGGCGGGCCATGCTCGGCTTCGCCGACGGGCTGGCCTGGCTCGCCCAGATCGGCCTGTTCGTGCTGCTCGGTCTGCTGGCCTCGCCCGCCGAGCTGGGCAGCGCGGTGCTGCCGGCGCTCGTCGTCGGCCTCGTGCTGATCCTGCTGGCAAGGCCCCTGTCGGTACACCTGAGCGTCCTGCCGTTCAACCTGGGGTCCAACGGGTTCGGGTGGCGCGACCAGGCGTTCCTCGCCTGGGCGGGGCTGCGCGGGGCGGTCCCCGTCGTCCTGGCGACCATCCCGCTGTCGGCCGGCGTGCCGCACGCCCAGGAGATCTTCAACGTGGTCTTCGTCCTGGTGGTCGTCTACACGGCGGCGCAGGGCGTCACGCTGCCGCCCGTGGCGAAACGGCTGGGCGTGACCGCGCCGGCCGAGCCGACGGACCTCCAGGTCGAGGCCGCGCCGCTGGAGCGGATGGGCGCCGACCTGCTCCAGGTCGAGGTCCCGCCGGGCTCGAAGCTCAACGGCGTGCACGTGGACGAGTTACGATTGCCTGTCGGTGCGGTCGTGACGCTCGTGCTGCGCGACGGCGGCGCGTTCGTCCCGGTGCCCGAGACCCGCCTGAAGACCCGTGACAGCCTCCTGATCGTGACGACCGAGCAGGTGCGCGACGTGGCGGAGCGACGGCTGCGGGCCGTGAGCAGGCGCGGAAGACTCGCCCGTTGGTTTGCCGAACACGGCGAGGATCGGCGCCAATAACTGATCCAATTGGTCGGAATGCGTGTGGCATGTTTGTCGGACGCGTGTACATTCCGTATCCTTGCCAGCCACTGGAGTGCGCGACGGCGCGTCGCGCGCCCATTTTGCATCTGGGGGAGCCATGGCCGAGCGGGCTGATGCCGTGCCGACAGGCCGGGCAGCAAGCGGTGCCGGGCGAGGCGCGGCCACCGGTGTGACGCGAGTGAACACTGTGACAAGAGCACAGCAAGCGGCTGGTCGGCAAGCCGCGGGCAGCGCGACGGAGGCGGCCGCGGCGAAGCAGGCGAACTCGCGCGCAGCGGCAAGTTCGACTAAGGCGACAAAGGCGACAAAAGCGGCGAACGCCGCACCGGCGAAGCGGACGGCGGCGAGCAAGCCGACCGCGAAGACCGCGAAGACCGCGAAGACCGCGACCAAGGCCGCCACCAGGACCGCCCCGCGCGGCGGCGGCGCGGGTCGCACCATCACTGACAAGACGGCGCCGGAGTCCGCTCCGGTGCGGAAGGCGGCGCCGGCCGGCCGGACAGCGCGGGCGTCGAAGGCGGCCGCCGCGGGGCGCGGCACCGCCGGCACCACTCAGCACACCACGCCGATCGCCGCAGCTGCGGCCGAGGGAGCCACAATGGCCAAGACCGCAGAACCGAAGACCACCGCGGCCAAGACCGCTGGGGCGAAGGCCTCCCGTGGCACGCGCACCGCAGCCGAGACCGAGAAGATCCGGGTCGCGCTCATCGAGCGCCGCGACGAGCTCAAGGCCGAGCACGACCAGACCCTGGTCGACATCGCCGAGCTCCAGCAGCACCGGCTGACCGACTCGGCCGGCGACGACCAGGCCGACACCGGCACCAAGACGTTCGAGCGCGAGCAGGAGATCACCCTCGCCAACAACATCCTGGAGCGGATCAACCAGGTCGAGCGGGCCCTGGAGCGGCTCGACGAGGGCGGCTACGGCTGGTGTGAGAAGTGCGGCAACGCCATCCCCGTCGAGCGGCTCGCCGCGTTCCCGTCCGCTACGCTCTGCGTCACCTGCAAGCAGTTGGAGGAGCGGCGCTGACCACCCAGGACGACCTCACCACGACCACCCCCCGCGGCGGGACCGCCCGCGTCTGGAGCCTGTTCGGCCTGGTCGCGGTCGTGGTGATTGCGATCGACATCGCCGTGAAGCAGTGGACGACGTCCACGATCGCGGGCGGCGAGCCGGTGAAACTGCTCGGCGGCCTGATCTACGTGATCTACACGCGGAACAGCGGCGCCGCGTTCAGCATGCTGAGCGACTACACGTGGATCTTCCCGATCATCGCGACGGTCGTGGTCGCCGCGCTGATCTGGATGGTGCGCAGCACGGCGTCGATGGCGTGGACGGTCGCCCTCGGGCTGATCCTCGGCGGGGCGCTGGGCAACCTGGTCGACCGGATCTTCCGGGCGCCCAAGCCGCTGCACGGCCACGTCGTCGACATGTTCAGCTTCCTCGACGACCACGGCGGGCACTTCCCGGTGTTCAACGTGGCGGACTCGGCGCTGACGGTGGGCGTGGCGCTCGCCGTCCTGCTGGAGTTCACGGGCCGGCGGCGCGACGGCACCCGCGCCAAGAAGGACGAGCAGGACGAGCATGCGTGAGGTCCGCTCGCTCCCCGTCCCCGACGGGCTCGACGGCACGCGGCTCGACCAGGCGCTGACCCGGCTCTTCGGGTTCAGCCGCACGGTCGCGGCCGCGCTCGTCGAGGCGGGCGACGTCGCCGTCGACGGCGAGGTGCGGCCGAAGTCCGACAAGGTCACCGCCGGCGCCTGGCTGGAGGTCACGCTCCCGGCCCCGCCGAGCGCGCCGTCGGTCGAGGCCGTGCCGGTGGCCGGCCTCGCCGTCGTGTACAGCGACGACGACATCGTCGTGGTCGACAAGCCGGTCGGCGTCGCCGCGCACCCGAGCCCCGGCTGGACCGGCCCGACCGTGATCGGCGGGCTGGCCGCGATGGGGCACACGGTGGCGACCAGCGGCGCCGCCGAGCGGCAGGGCGTCGTGCACCGCCTCGACGTGGGCACGACCGGGCTCATGGTCGTCGCCAAGAGCGAGTCCGCCTACAGCACGCTGAAGCGGGCGTTCAAGGCGCGTGAGGTCGAGAAGCGGTACCACGCCGTCGTCCAGGGCCACCCGGACCCGCTGCGCGGCACGATCGACGCGCCGATCGACCGGCACCCGAGCCACGACTACAAGTTCGCGGTCGTGTCCGGCGGCCGGCCGAGCATCACGCACTACGACACGATCGAGGCGTTCCCCGCGGCCACCCTGCTCGACGTGAAGCTGGAGACCGGGCGGACGCACCAGATCCGGGTGCACTTCTCGGCCCTGCGTCACCCGTGCGTGGGCGACCTCACGTACGGTGCCGACCCCACCCTGTCCGCCCGCCTGCACCTGTCGCGGCAGTGGCTGCACGCCCGTGAGCTGGGCTTCCTGCACCCGAGGACCGGCGAGTACGTGTCGTTCGTGAGCGAGTACCCGCCCGATCTCGCCGAGGCTCTGGCCGTCCTCGCCGGGGCCTAGCGTCATGGATCCGGCACGCCGCGCGACCTTGGCACCGCGGCTCGCCCGGCGCATCGTCGCGCCGGTCGGCAACGTCCTGGCCCGGCTGTTGCGGGGTGCGGTGCGGCTGCGCGTGTTCACCGCCGTCGTCGGGGTGGTCGCGGTGACGGCCACGCTGCTCGTCGTGCACGACGCGAACCGCAGCCGCGGCAGCGACCCGTCGCTCGGTGACGTGCTGCGGGTCGGCGTGCCGGAGGGGGCGTCGATCCCGGGGTACCTCGACAGCAGCCGGGCCGAGCTCGCCGGGCTCGCCGGCGACACCGCCGTCTACGCGCTCGTGTCGTTCAACGCGTACCTCGCGCCGGACCGGCTGGCCCCGGTGCTCGCGGACGCCTCCCTGTCGAGCGTCTTCGCCCGGGTACCGCTGCCGCACACGCAGACCGAGCTGGTCCGGCTCGGCGCGTACCGGCTGCCCGACGACGTGGTCGCGGCC
Organism: Dactylosporangium sp. NPDC005572; assembly: GCF_040605515.1. NCBI lineage: Bacteria > Bacillati > Actinomycetota > Actinomycetes > Micromonosporales > Micromonosporaceae > Dactylosporangium > Dactylosporangium sp. NPDC005572. The sequence continues at coordinate 34,754 of NZ_JBEXCY010000009.1, forward strand.
ATGGACGCCACCGCGGTGCGCAAGCGCGAGGAGGCGCAGCACTACCGCGACCTGCTCGCCGCGAACGACAAGCCCGACGAGCTGCGCGAAATTTACGCGACCGGGGCGATCGTGGCGGACAACGAGGCGACGGCGTACGCGGAGCACTGCTCCTGCGTGTACGCGGCGGTCGTCTCCGCGGCGCCAGGGGTACTGCGGATGATCGAGGAACGACCGGAGACCAGAGCTGTCGATCCGATCACCGAGCTGCAACGACTCGATCGCACAGTGTTTCTGCCCCCGTTGCCGGAGCAGACTACGCTCGCCGGGCCGATGATCGAAGTCCCCGCAAGTGCGGCCGCGTCCCCACGGCCGTCGTAACCGGGTGTTCCTCCGGCCTGTCGTGCAGTTGATGCAGGGGATGGGCGCGCAACAGTGGTCCGAAGAGTGTTCGGTCCGTAGCCTGGGGTACGGGTGAGGGACGCCGGTAAGGAGGGCCAGGGGTGGCAGAGCGCGCCGATGCCAGGTGGGACGGGCCGGCCGAGCCGGCACCCCGGTGGCGGTCGCTCCTCGACCGGGCCCTGTCCGGGCGGGCGCAGCCGAGTGATCTGGATTACGACGGAAGGTTCGAGCGCCCCACAGCGCCGTACCCGCCGTCGCGGCCCTACGATGACGAGCCAATGCATCCCAACGGCACGCGACCCTTCGAAGCGCCGCCCCGGTCCGCCGGCCCGCAGCGCCGTCCCGACGCGCCCGGCCCGCGACTGGAGTACCAGCAGCGGCCCGCCGACCCGACCGAGCAGATGGTGAACGTGCTCCGCCAGGAGATCCCGACACCGAAGGTGCTCGCGTTCGCGAACCCCAAGGGTGGGGTGCACAAGACGACCGCGACGGTGCTCACCGCGGCCACGATCGGCGCCGTCCGGGGCAAGGGCGTGATCGCCTGGGACGACAACGAGCTGCGGGGCACGCTGGGCCTGCGCGCCGGCAGTGCCCGGCACGCCCGCACCATCCGGCACCTGATCGCCGACCTGGTGCGGGTCGAGAACGCGGCGGGGTACGACCTCTACGACATGCTCGACGACTACCTGCGGCACGCCTCCGACGGCTCCTACGACGTGCTGGCCGGCGAGGAGAACCCGCGCTTCGCGCAGCGCCTCGACCCGCACACCGTGCGCCGGGTCCTGGAGCTGCTGCGCCGCACCCACGACGTGATCTGCGTCGACACCGGCAACAACGTCGAGAGCCCCAACTGGCAGACCGTGCTGCAGACCGCCGACCAGCTGGTCGTCACCAGCGTGCCGCGCGAGGACGCCGCGTTCACCGCCGACTGGATGCTCGACCTGCTCGACGAGGCGGGCATGGAGGAGCTGGTCGCCAACGCGGTGACCCTGCTGTCCTGCCCGACGCCCAACCCGACGCCGCTCATCGACGACCTGGCCGGGCACTTCCGCAGCCGCACCCGGGCCGTGGTCGTCGTCCCCTACGACCCGGCGCTGGAGAGCGGCTCCAACATCGAGTACCCCATGCTGGGGCCCGCGACCAAGCGCGCCTGGCTGCGGGCGGCGGCCGTGATGATGGACCCCTACGCTAGGTAGTCGCTATTGCGGCGACCGCCTCGGCGAACACCGTCCCGTGGTGGTCGACCTGTGCCTCGGTCGTGGCCGGGGACATGAGCGCCATGTTGTGGAACGGCGTGAGCAGGATGCCCCGGTTCGCCAGGTAGACGTGCAGGTAGTCCTCCAGGTCCGGGTCCGCGGCCCGGTTCGACTCGCCGCCGTTCCTGGGCGCCGGGCTGGCGAAGCGGTACTCCACCCGTGCGCCGAGCCGGCTCACCGACCAGGGCAGGTCATGCGTGGTGATCACCGTTCGGACGCCGGCGGCGAAGCGCTCGGCCAGGGCCGTCATGCGTTCGAACGCCGCGTCGGTGAGGACATGCTCCAGCGTGGCCCGGGTCGCGGCGATCGACAACGCGTTGCCGGCCAGGGTGCCGCCCACGCCGCCCATGTCGACCAGATCCAGGTCCTGCATCGCGTTGATCCTGTCGGAGATTGTTGTCGAGAGCCCATACGCGGCCGCCGGAATGCCGCCCCCGATCGCCTTGCCGATGGTCACCACGTCCGGCTCGAGCGACCAGGCCTTGGTCGCGCCGCCGGGGCCGGCCGAGAACGTGTGGGTCTCGTCGTTGACGAGATAGGTGTCGTACCGGCGGGTCAGCTCGCGGACGCCTTCGAGATAGCCCGGCTCGGGCAGCACGATCCCGATGTTCGTCAGCGCCGGCTCCATGACCACCGCCGCGACGTCGCCGTGGGCGAGCTCGCGCTCCAGGCCCTCCAGGTCGTTGTACTCGGCGACCCGGCTGGTCACGGTCACGTCGACGGGCGCGCCGACGTTGCCCTCGCGGCTCCTGCTGTTGCCCGCGGCGTCCAGGACGATGAGCGACTCGTCGACCGAGCCGTGGTAGCAGTAGCTGTTGAACAGGATCTTCGGGCGGCCGGTGATCGCCCGCAGCAGCCGGATCACCCAGCGGTTGGCGTCGGTCGCGGTGAGCGCGAAGCTCCACTCGGTGACCCCGAAGCGGCGGGTCAGCTCGGCGCCGACCCAGGCCGCGTCCGGCGTCGGGAGCATCGCGCAGGCGCCGTCGGCGAACCGCTCCTGGACCGCCCGTGCCGTCGGCGGGGGCGCGTGGCCGGCCATCGCCGCGGTGTCGCCGAGGCAGAAGTCGGCGTACTCGTGCCCGTCGAGGTCAGTGACCGTGGCGCCGCGGGCCGTCGCCAGGTAGAGCGGGAAGCCCGCCGCCTTCTTGTTCATCCAGGTCATCGGCACGCGGCCGAACAGGTGCCCCGCCTTGCCGTACTCGGCTTGCGATCGCGGGTTGTTCTCGGCGAAGGCGGTCCGCTCGCGGTCCAGCAGGCGGGCCAGGCGGTCACGGTCGATCATCCGTGGAGTGTCGCAAACTGTCGTACCCCGGGGATAGGTTCACGGTCGTGGGGGAGTCGTTCGTACATCTGCACGCACACACTGAGTATTCGATGCTGGACGGTGCGGCGCGGCTGGGGCCGCTGTTCGCGGAGGCGGCGCGGCTCGGCCAGCCGGCGCTGGCCATGACCGATCACGGGACCATGTATGGGGCCTACGACTTCTACCACCGCGCTCTCGACGCCGGCGTGAAGCCGATCCTCGGCCTGGAGGCCTATCTGACACCCGGCACGCACCGGGGCGACCGCACGCGGGTGCGCTGGGCGTCCGGCGGGGAGAACGACGTGTCCGGCGGCGGGGCCTACACCCACCTGACCATGCTCGCGGCCGACGCCACCGGGCTGCGCAACCTGTTCCGGCTGGCGTCGCGGGCCAGCACGGAGGGCTTCTTCTACAAGCCGCGGGCCGATCGCGAGCTGCTCCAGGAGTACGGCCGGGGAGTGATCGCCACGACCGGGTGCCCCTCCGGCGAGGTGCAGACCTGGCTGCGGATCGGCGACTTCGAGCGGGCCTGCACGGCCGCCGCCGAGCTGCGCGACCTCTTCGGCCCGGACAACTTCTACCTGGAGCTGATGGACCACGGCCTGGAGATCGAGGCCCGCGTCCGGCACGACCTCCTGCGCCTCGGCAAGCGGCTCGGGCTGACCCCGGTCGCCACCAACGACCTGCACTACACGTTCCACGCCGACGCCGACGCGCACGAGGTGCTGCTCTGCGTGCAGTCGGCGACCACCCTGGCCGACCCGAAGCGGTTCAAGCTCGACGCCAAGGACTTCTACCTCAAGCCGGCCGAGGAGATGCGCCGGCTCTGGGACGCTGAGGTCCCGGGCGCCTGCGACGCGACGCTGCGCATCGCCGAGCGGATCGGCGACTACGGGGCAGTGTTCGCCCCGCGCAACCTCATGCCGCGCTTCCCGGTGCCCGACGGCGAGACCGAGGACTCCTGGCTGCGGGCCGAGGTGGGCCGCGGCCTGGCCCGCCGCTTCCCGGGCGGGGTGCCGGCCGGGCACTCCCGGCAGGCCGACTACGAGCTGTCCGTGGTCGGGCAGATGGGCTTCCCGGGGTACTTCCTGGTGGTGGCCGACCTGGTCGCCCACGCCCGCCGGGAGGGCATCCGGGTCGGGCCCGGGCGCGGGTCGGCCGCCGGCGCCGTCATCGCCTGGGCGCTCGGCATCACCGAGCTCGACCCGCTCGCGCACGGGCTGCTGTTCGAGCGGTTCCTCAACCCGGAGCGCATCTCGATGCCGGACATCGACATGGACTTCGACGAGCGCCGGCGCGGCGAGGTGATCCGCTACGCCACCGACAAGTACGGCGCGGACCGCGTCTCGCAGATCATCACCTACGGCACGATCAAGGCGAAGGCGGCGATCAAGGACGCGGCCCGCGTGCTCGGCCACCCGTTCTCGCTCGGCGACCGGATCACCAAGGTCATGCCGCCGCCCGTCCTCGGCCGCGACATGCCCCTCGCGGGCGTCTTCGACCCGGCCCACCCGCGCCACGCGGAGGCGGCCGAGCTGCGCCGGCTCTACCAGAGCGAGCCCGACGTCCGCGAGGTCGTCGACACCGCGCGCGGCCTGGAGGGGCTCAAGCGGCAGTGGGGCGTGCACGCCGCCGGGGTGATCCTGTCCCGGGAGCCGCTGCTCGACGTCCTGCCGATCCAGAAGCGCGAGCAGGACGGAGCGATCATCACCCAGTGGGACATGGGCGCCTGCGAGGCGCTCGGCCTGCTGAAGATGGACTTCCTCGGCCTGCGCAACCTGACCATCCTCGACGACGCGCTCGACGCCATCCGGCACAACCGGGGCGTGGAGGTGGTCATCGAGGACGTGTCGCTCGACGACAAGGCCACCTACGAGCTGCTGTCCCGCGGTGACACGCTCGGCGTCTTCCAGTTCGACGGCGGGCCGGTCCGGGCGCTGCTGCGCTCGATGGCGCCCGACAGCTTCGCCGACGTCTCGGCCGTCGGCGCGCTCTACCGGCCGGGCCCGATGGGCGCCAACGCCCACAACGAGTATGCCGACCGCAAGAACGGCCGCCGCCCGGTCGTGCCGATCCACCCGGAGCTCGCCGAGCCGCTCGCCGACATCCTCGACGACACCTACGGCCTGATCGTCTACCAGGAGCAGGTCATGGCGATCGCCCAGCGGGTCGCCGGCTTCTCCCTCGGCGCCGCCGACCTGCTGCGCCGCGCGATGGGCAAGAAGAAGAAGGAGATCCTCGACCGCGAGTTCGAGCCGTTCTCGGCCGGCATGCGCGCCCGCGGCTACTCCGCCGGCGCCGTCCGCACGCTGTGGGACATCCTGGTCCCGTTCTCCGACTACGCGTTCAACAAGGCGCACAGCGTGGCCTACGGGCTGGTCGCCTACTGGACGGCCTATCTCAAGGCCAACTTCCCGGCGGAGTACATGAGCGCCCTGCTCACCTCGGTCGCCGGCGACAAGGACCGGATGGCCGTTTACCTCGCCGAGTGCCGCCACATGGGCATCCGCGTCCTGCCGCCTGACGTCAACTCCTCCCAGGGCCGCTTCGCCGCGGTCGGCGCCGACATCCGCTTCGGCCTGGGCGCGGTCCGCAACGTCGGCGCCCACGTCGTCGAGTCGATCGTCCAGGCCCGCCGCGCCCAGGGCCCGTATGCCGACTTCCACGACTTCCTGCGCAAGGTCGACCAGTCGGTCTGCAACCGCAAGACGATCGAGTCCCTGATCAAGGCCGGCGCCTTCGACTCCCTCGGCCACCCCCGCCGCGGCCTGATCATGATCCACGCCGACGCCATCGACGCCGTCCTCGGCACCAAGCGCAACGAGGCGATCGGCCAGTTCGACCTCTTCGGCGCCCTGGAGGACGTCCAGGCCCCCGCGGCCCCGATCCCACCCGGCGACTGGGACCGCCCGGAGCGCCTGGCGTTCGAGCGCGAGATGCTCGGCCTGTACGTCTCCGACCACCCTCTCCGCGGCCTGGAGCCGGCCCTGCGCCGCGCGGCGGACCGCTCGATCGCGTCGATCGCCGAGGAGGGCACCGTCCCCGACGGCGCCGTGGTGGCCCTGGCAGGCATCCTGTCGGGCGTCCAGCGGAAGGTGACCCGCCAGGGCCGCCCGTGGGCGTCGGCGACGCTGGAGGACCTGGACGGCTCGATCGAGGTGATGTTCTTCCCGAACACGTACGAGGAGATCGGCCAGTACGTCGCCGAGGACGCCATCGTCGCGGTGAAGGGCCGCGTGGACCGGCGCGAGGAGTCCCCGCGCCTGATGGCGATGGACCTGCGCGCCCCGGACCTACCGGCACTGACCGCCGCGCTGTCCGCCCCGCCGGCCGCCCCCGCCCCGCTGGCCCCGCCGTCGGCCTCGCCGCCGACGCCGTAGCGCGCCTGCTATGCCGCGGGTGGCGCTGCCGTGCCCGGCCGCGTCCGTCCCGTCGGCTGTACTCGGTCGGTCGCCCGACCGAATCTCCGGGCTGCGGTCTCAGGCTCGGTCGGTCGCCTGACCGAATCTCCTGGTTGTGGCCTCGGGGTTGGTCGGTTGCCTGACCGAATCTCCGGGCTGCGGTCTCAGGCTCGGTCGGTTGCCTGACCGAATCTCCGGGCTGCGGTCTCAGGCTGGTCGGTCGCCTGACCGAAACTGTCGGAGGCGACCCTCGGGTCGGTCGGTTGCCTGACCGAATCTCCTGGTTGTGGCCTCGGGGTTGGTCGGTCGACTGACCGAATGTCCTGGTTGTGGCCTCGGGGTTGGTCGGTCGACTGACCGAATGTCCCGGTTGTGGCCTCGGGGTTGGTCGGTCGACTGACCGAGTCTCGTGGGTGCCGCCCCGGGCTGGTCGGTCGTCCGACCGAAACCCGGCCGCGGCCCCAGGGCGCGTTGCCTGCCGCGGTGTCGTTCGTCGAGAGCCCCGCCCTCCCGCGGATCTGTCCCTCCTGGCCTGGCCAGCCCTCCTTGTCGAGGCCGTCCAGGGGGCCGGATTCGCGTCCGACCGGGCCGACCGGCCCTCCCCTCCATGATCATGGGAAGGATCTGGCTGTCATGGCGACCAGATTCTTCCCATGATCATGGGCTTGGCTGCCGCGCTCCGTATTTGGTTCGGCTATGTGGCCGATTTTTCGGATTTATCCGGACGTATCGACGGTCGGTTGGGTGAGGTGGCGGGTGTGGTGGGTGTTGCTTGGGGCTTGGCGGGGCGGGTGGGGCGTGGTTCGTCGGGGGGCGTGGCTCCTGGCAGGATGGGTTCGTGAGTATCGCCCCTATTGAGCCCTTCGGGCCGCCGCCCGTTGACGAGGTCCCGGCGCGTCCGCGGGCCGGGATCGGGCTCGAAATCGTGTTCGCGCTGGTCGCTGCGGCCGTGGTGGCGGTGCTCGGGGCGCCCGTCGGGGTGCTCTGGGCCTGGCTCGCGCCTGAGGTCGAGCTTATCCAGACCGACTTCGGGCCCTATCCGATCGAGCCGGAGCCCGAGGGGTACTGGGCGGACGATGGCTGGTTCATCATGATCGCCGTTGTCGTCGGGGCGCTCGTGGCCGTGGGGGCGTGGCTGGTCTTCCGGCGGCAGCGGGGGCCGATCATGCTCGCCGGGCTCGTCGTCGGGTCGGCCGGGGCCTCCGTGCTCGCGGCCTGGCTCGGGAACAAGATCGGGTACGCGCACTACCTCGACCTCGTCGAGCACGCTCCCAAGGACACGCACATCTTCCGGCCCGTCAAGCTGCGGACCGGGACGTCCAGTCTCGCGCTCGGGTTCATCCCCTGGGTGCGCGGCACGATGCTCGTCCAGGCCCTGGCCGCCGCGGCCGTGTACACCGGGCTTGCCGGGTTCCACGTGTCGCCCACGCTCCGGTACGACAACATGCCGCCCGAGTACTTCGACCAGCCGGAGTCCTCGGACCAGGCGGTCGCCGCGCACCCGGACGGCCAGGCGCATCAGGGGCCGACCCAAAGCCAAGGCCCGATCCAAGGGCCGGTCCAGGGCCCGGTGCAGAGCCCGGTCCAGGGGCCCGTGCAGAGCGGGAGTCCGTCAGTTGGGGCTGGAGGGGACGGCCAGGTCGGCCAGTGACACCGGCACCGCCCGCACCCGGCCCAGCAACGCCGCCTCGCGGCGCAGCAGCGAGCGCTCGGCCTTCAGGCGGCTCGTGGTGTCCGGCTCGGCGAGCAGCGACTGGCGGTCCTCCAGCGTGAGCGACGCCGTCGCCGCGACCAGGTGGGACAGCACCGTCGGGTCGTCGGGCAGCTGCTCGCCGTCGTCGTCGCCCTCGCCGCGGCGGACCGCGCGGAGGTACTGCTGGAACGCCGCCAGCACCCCGGCCGCGAGCTCGCCCTCCCGGTCCGGCTCGCCCTTCGGCTCCGGCAGCCACTCGATCTCGCCGGTGAGGTACGGAGCGTCATTGCGGGCCAGGCCCAGCAGCCGGAAGCGGCGGCGGCCCACGGTCATCAGGTCGAAGCGGCCGTCGGGAAGCTCGGTGATCTGCCGGACCTCGGCGGCGCAGCCGACCTCGTAGAGCGACAGCGACTCGCCGGCGGTAATGGAGGCGTCGGCCGCCTCGCTCTGCCGGCCGACCTCCCAGCCGCGGCGGATCGCCACCACGCCGAACTCCCGCGGCAGGCTCGCCGGCAGGTCGGTCAGGTGCTGGACGAGGGTGCGGTACCGCGGCTCGAACACGTGCAGGGGCAGCACCAGGCCCGGGAAGAGGACGGTGCCGAGCGGAAAGAGCGGCAGGAGCGTGCGCGCGTCCCGCTCCGGTTCGTTCGCTGCCTCCACGGGCGAAGCGTAGCCGAGCGGAGCCGAGCGGAGCGGGAGCGCGGCACGACGCGTTCACTTCAGGCCGGCGAAGAATTCGCGGATGTCGTTGACGAGCACGTCCGTGGCCTCATGGGCGGCGTAGTGCCCGCCCGCGTCGCGGCCCTCGAGCGGCGACTCCGCGTAGGCCCCGTAAGCGTGCCAGCTCACGATGTTGGCGTGGTCGCGCGAGGCGAACGGGCGGATCGACTCGAAGTCGCCCGCGAACATGGCCAGGGCGGTCGGCACTGTCGTCGGGCCCGACGGCTGCTCGGAGGCGTGCGCGTCCTCCCAGTAGAGGCGGACCGCCGACGCGGCCGTGTTCGTGAACCAGTAGATGGCGACGTTGGCCAGGATGAAGTCGGGGTCGAGGCTCTCGCCGAGCAGCTGCGCGTTCCAGGCGAGCAGGCCGGTGGGGGAGTCGGCCAGCGCGTAGGCGAGCGTCTGCGGCTGCTGGCTGTGCAGCGTGTTGAACGACATGAGGTTGTCGGCGAACCACTGCAGCTTCGCGAGGGCCCGGTGGTCGGTCTCGGTGAGGTTCGCGAACTCGGCCGGGTCGCCGCTCGGGAACGAGAACAGCTGGGTGACGTGCACGCCGATCACCCGCTCCGGCGCGTACCGGCCCTGTTCCGGGGCGACCATCGAGCCGGCGTCGTTGCCGACCGCGCCGAACCGCTCGTACCCGAGCTGGGCCATCAGCTCGTTCCAGGCCCGCGCGATGCGGTAGCGGTTCCAGCCCGGCGCGCGGGTCGGGCCGGAGAAGCCGTAGCCCGGCAGCGACGGGATGACCAGGTGGTAGTCCCGCGACAGCGGCTCGATGACATCGAGGTACTCCACCACCGAGCCGGGCCAGCCGTGGGTCAGGATCAGCGGCGTCGCGTCCGGGTTCGCCGAGCGCACGTGGATGAAGTGCACGGTCGCGCCGTCGATCTCGGTGAGGAACTGCGGGTGGGCGTTGAGCCGCGCCTCGACCGCGCGCCAGTCGAAGTTCTCCAGCCAGTACCGCGTGAGCTCCCGGACCCGCGCCGCCGGCACACCGTAGGCGTCGCCGGCGCCGGGCAGCTCGGCGGGCCACAGGGCGCGCTCCAGCCGGCGGCGCAGCTCGTCGAGCTCGGCCTGCGGGACCTCGACGCTGAACGGACGGATCATGACGACCTCCAGTAGAACGGAACGCTTCGTTCCATCAACAAGCTGAGCCTAGCAGAGCGGAACGATCCGTTCCAGTGGTAAAGTGCGGCCATGGCAGAACAGGGGCGCAAGGGCCAGGCCCGGCGCAACGACACGGTGATCCTCGAGGCGGCCCGCGAGGTGTTCCTCGACGACCCGAAGGCACCCATCGCCGCGGTCGCCGACCGGGCGGGCGTCGGCATCAGCGCGCTCTACCGGCGGTACGCCGGGAAGGAGGACCTGCTGCGGACGCTGTGCCACGACGGGCTCAAGCGGTTCATCCAGGAGGCCGAGGACGCCGGCCGCGCCCACGAGGACGGGTGGGTGGCGCTGCGCGCGTTCCTCGAAGGCGTCGTGGACGCCGACGTCCACTCGCTGACCGTCCACCTCGCCGGCACCTTCTCCCCGACCGAGGAGATGCACGCCGACGCCGTCGCCTCCAACGGCCTCGTCGAGGGACTGGTGAAGCGGGCGCACGGCAGCGGCCGGCTGCGGCGCGACTTCACCGTGGCCGACGTCGGGCTGGTGCTGGAGGCCTGCGCCGCCATCCGGCTGCCGGACCGGGACCGCACGGCGCAGCTGCGCCGGCGGTACCTCGGACTCACCCTCGACGGCATGGACCGCACCGACGCCGGCGCGCTCCCCGGGCCCGCACCGGTGCCCGGGGAGTTCAACTACCGGTGGCGCAGATCACCCTCGGAAACACCTCGAGAATCACGCTGACTCCCGACAGACCGACAGGCGGGACGGACCGGGAAACGCGCTGGCCGGACCGAATAGAATCACTCAGGTGTTGAACCGGATCGACCTGCGCGGCTCCACCGAGGACCCGCGCCGTCTGCTGCCCCGTGCCGCCCTCGACGTCTCCGTCGCCACCGAGCAGGTGCGTCCGACCGTCGAAGCGGTGCACGAGCACGGCGCGGCCGCGATCCGGGAGGCCACCCATCGCTTCGACGGGGTCGACCTCAAGCAGCTGCGGGTGCCCGCCGAGGCCATCGCCGCCGCCGAGGCGGGGCTCGAGCCGGCGGTGCGGGCCGCGCTGCTGGAGTCGATCGCGCGCGCCCGGAAGGTACACCTGGAACAGCAGCGCGAAGACGTGACCACCGTCCTCGGTGCGGGTGGCACGGTCACCCAGCGCTGGCTGCCCGTCGGCCGGGTCGGGCTCTACGTGCCGGGCGGCCTCGCGGTGTACCCGTCGAGCGTGGTGATGAACGTCGTCCCGGCGCAGGCCGCGGGGGTCGCGTCGATCGCGGTCACCAGCCCGCCGCAGAAGGACACCGGCCTGCCCAACGTCAACATCCTGGCCGCGTGCGCGCTGCTCGGCGTCGACGAGGTCTACGCGGTGGGCGGGTCCCAGGCGATCGCCATGTTCGGCTACGGCTACACGGACGAGGAGCCGGCCTGCGCGCCGGTCGACATGATCACCGGGCCGGGCAACGTGTGGGTGACCGCGGCCAAGCGGCTGCTGCGCGGCACGGTCGGCATCGACGCCGAGGCCGGCCCGACCGAGATCGCGATCCTGGCCGACGACAGCGCCGACCCGCGGCACGTCGCCGCCGACCTCATCAGCCAGGCCGAGCACGACCCGCTCGCGGCGAGCGTGCTGGTCACGCCGTCGACCGGGCTGGTCGAGGCGGTCGAGGCCGAGATCGTCCGGCAGGTCGCCGCGACCAAGCACCTGCAGCGGGTCACCGACGCGCTGACCGGCGTGCAGTCGGCGATCGTGCTCGTCGACGACCTGGAGCAGGGCCTGCGGGTGGTCGACGCCTACGCCGCCGAGCACCTGGAGATCCAGACCCGCGACCCGCGGGCCGTCGCCGAGCGGGTCCGCAACGCCGGGGCGGTCTTCGTCGGCGCCTGGTCGCCGGTCTCCCTCGGCGACTACTGCGCCGGCTCCAACCACGTGCTGCCGACCGGCGGCTGTGCCCGCCACTCGTCGGGCCTGTCGACCCAGACGTTCCTGCGCGGGGTCCAGCTCATCGAGTATTCGCACGACGCGCTCCGCGAGGTCGCGGACCACGTCGTCGCCCTGTCCGACGCCGAGGACCTGCCGGCGCACGGCGCCGCGGTGAAGGTGAGGTTCAGCTCGTGACGTCGCTCGACGACCTGCCGCTGCGGGACGAGCTGCGGGGGATGTCGCCGTACGGTGCGCCGCAGCTCGAGGTACCGGTGCGGCTCAACACCAACGAGAACTCCCACCCGCTGCCCGAGGCCGCCGTCGCCGAGATGGAGAAGGCGCTCTCGGCGGTGCTGCGCGACCTCAACCGCTACCCCGACCGGGACGCGGTGGCGCTGCGCACCGACCTCGCCGCCTACCTGCGGCACCGCCTGACCTGGAAGCACGTCTGGGCGGCCAACGGTTCGAACGAGATCCAGCAGCAGCTGCTCCAGACGTTCGCCGGCCCGGGGCGCACCGCGCTCGGCTTCACCCCGTCCTACTCGATGCACCCGCTGCTCGCCGCCGGCACCGGCACCGCCTGGGTCGACGGGCGCCGCGGCGAGGACTTCGGCCTGACCGCCGAGCACGCCGTGGCGAAGGTGCGCGAGCACCGGCCCGACGTCGTGTTCCTCTGCTCGCCGAACAACCCGACCGGCACCGCGCTGCCCCTCGACGTCGTCGAGGCGGTCGTCGAGGCCACCGACGGCATGGTCATCGTCGACGAGGCCTACGCGGAGTTCGCCCGGCCGGGCACGATCTTCGCGCTGAGCCTCATCGAGCAGCACCCGCGGTTGGTGGTCACCCGCACGATGAGCAAGGCGTTCGCGCTCGCCGGTGGCCGGGTCGGCTACCTGGCCGCGAACCCCGCCGTGGTGGACGCGGTGCAGCTCGTGCGGCTGCCGTACCACCTGAGCGCCCTCACCCAGGCCGCCGCCCGGGCCGCGCTCGCGCACACGGCGGCCCTGCTGTCCACGGTGGACGCCGTCAAGGCCGAGCGCGACCGGATCGTGGGCACGCTGCGCGGCTGGGGCCTCCCGGTCGCCGACAGCGACGCCAACTTCGTGCTGTTCGGCGCGCCGCGCGGCGACGCGAAGGGGATCTGGCAGGCCCTGCTCGACCGGGGCGTGCTCATCCGCGACGTCGGTGTCCCGGGCTGGCTGCGGGTGACCGCCGGCACGACCGAGGAGACGACCGCCTTCCTGACCGCACTTGAGGAGCTGCTGTGAGCCGTACCGCGCGGATCGAGCGCGTCACCAAGGAGACCAAGGTCTCCGTCGAGCTCGACCTCGACGGCACCGGGGTGGGGGAGATCTCCACCGGCGTGGGCTTCTACGACCACATGCTCAACCAGATCGCCAAGCACGGCGGGTTCGACCTGCGCGTGCACACGGTCGGCGACCTGGAGATCGACGCCCACCACACCGTCGAGGACACCGCGCTCGCGCTGGGCGCGGCGTTCGCCGAGGCGCTGGGCGACAAGGCGGGGGTCACGCGGTACGGGCACGCCCAGGTCCCGCTCGACGAGGTCCTCGCCTCGGCCGTGGTCGACCTGTCCGGCCGCCCCTACGTCGTGCACGAGGAGCCGGCGAACATCGCCCCGCACATCGGCGGGAACTACCCGACCAGCCTGACCCGGCACATCTGGGAGTCCTTCGGGCACAGCGCGCGGGTCACGCTGCACGTGAGCATCCTGCGGGCCGGCCGGCACGGCGCCCAGCCCGACGCCCACCACATCGTCGAGGCGCAGTTCAAGGCGGTCGCGCGGGCGCTGCGCCAGGCGTGCGCGATCGACCCGCGCAACGCCGGTGCCGTGCCGAGCACGAAGGGCGCCCTGTGAGCATCGCGCTGCTGGCCCTGGCCGGGCTCCTGCTCGGCGGCGCCCTCTCCCTGCGGCAGCAGGGCAGCAAGACGGGCTTCGGCATCACGCTGGCCCTCGCCGTGCTGGCCGCCGTGGGCGGCCTTCTGTGGCTGTACGGGAAGGACTGACACGCGCTCATGGCCAAATCGGTGGTCATCCTCGACTACGGCTCGGGCAACCTGCGCTCGGCCGAGCGTGCGGTCGCCCGCGTGGGGGCCGACGTGGAGGTCACGTCCGACCTCGGCAAGGCGGCGCGGGCCGACGGCCTGGTCGTGCCGGGCGTCGGCGCGTACGCGGCCTGCATGGCCGGCATCGACGAGCTCGGCGCCGGCCCGGTGATCGCCGAGCGGGTCCGGGCCGGCGCCCCGGTGCTCGGCATCTGCGTCGGCATGCAGATCCTCTTCGAGGCCGGCGAGGAGCACGGCGTGGTCACCAAGGGCCTCGGCCTGACCCCGGGCGCGGTGACCGTGCTCCACGCGCCGGTGGTGCCGCACATGGGCTGGAACACCGTGGACTGGCCGGCGGACTCGGTCCTGGGCGCCGGCATCCCGCCGGGCACGCGGTTCTTCTTCGTGCACTCCTATGCCGCGACCCCGAACGAGGCCCAGGCGGCCGCGGGGGTGCGGGTGGCGACCACGACGCACGGTGAGCCCTTCGTCGCCGCTTTCGAGTCAGGTGTACTGCGGGCAACCCAGTTCCACCCGGAGAAGTCCGGCGATGCGGGCGCGACCCTGCTCGCCAACTGGCTGGGTACCCTGTGAGCCTCGGCCGGTCGCTGCGCAGGCGCCTGCCCTGGCACCTGCGCCTGCTGATGCTGCTGCCGGGCAAGCGCTGGCTGGCGGGCCGGGCCGCCCGCAGCCTGGCCCGCCGGGTCGTGAAGTGACCTCGCCGGTGGGCCCCGCCGGTGAGCCCGTCGTGAGGTCCTCATGAGCAAGGAGCGGGCGCGGCGGCGGGCGGTGCTGGAGGCGGAGCGGGCCGAGCGCATGCGCCGGGCCGAGCGCAAACGGCAGCGCCGGGCCGCGGTGCGGCGGCTGGTGCCGAAGGTCCGGGTCGGCCGGACCGGTAAGCTCTTCGCGCGCCGGTCGCGCGCCCAACGCTCGGCCATCGCCATGTTCGTGCTGGTGGCGCTGGCCCTCGTCTGGCTGCTGATCGACTCGGTGGCGGCGAGGATCGGTCTCAGCGCGTTCATCATCGTCGCCACTCCGGCCCTCACCGTGCTCGTCCTTGACCGCCGGCTCTGACCGAAGGAACCGAACCCATGGCACTGCAGCTTCTGCCCGCCGTCGACGTCGCCGACGGCCAGGCGGTCCGTCTCGTCCAGGGCGCCGCCGGCAGCGAAACGACCTACGGCGACCCGCTGGAGGCCGCCCTGGCCTGGCAGCGGCAGGGCGCCGAGTGGATCCACCTCGTCGACCTCGACGCCGCCTTCGGCCGCGGCTCCAACGCCGAGCTGCTGGCCGGCGTGGTCCGCCGGCTCGACGTGCAGGTCGAGCTGTCCGGGGGCATCCGCGACGACGCGTCGCTGCGGGCCGCCCTGTCGACCGGCGCGACCCGGGTCAACCTGGGCACCGCCGCGCTGGAGAACCCGGACTGGTGCGACCACGTCTGCGCGACGTACGGCGAGCAGGTCGCGGTCGGGCTCGACGTCCGCGGCCACCAGCTGGCGGCCCGCGGCTGGACCAAGGAGGGCGGCGACCTCTTCGAGGTGCTCGACCGCCTGGAGCGGGCGGGCTGCGCGCGGTACGTGGTCACCGACGTCATGCGCGACGGCACGCTCACCGGCCCCAACCTGACCCTGCTGCTGGAGGTCACCGGCCGCACCAAGAAGCCGGTCATCGCCAGCGGCGGTGTGTCGAAGCTCGACGACCTGCGCCAGCTCGCCGCGCTCGAGCCGGCCGGGGTGGAGGGCGTGATCGTCGGCAAGGCGCTGTACACCGGGGCCTTCGACGTCGCCGAGGCGCTCCAGGTGCTGGAAGAGTCGGCATGACGGTCGCTGTCCGCGTCATCCCCTGCCTCGACGTCGACGCCGGCCGGGTGGTCAAGGGCGTCAACTTCGTCAATCTCCGCGACGCCGGCGACCCGGTCGAGCTGGGCGCCGCCTACGACGCCGCGGGCGCGGACGAGCTGGTGTTCCTCGACGTCACGGCCTCCTCCGACGGGCGCGCGACGATGCTCGACGTCGTCCGCCGTACCGCCGAGACCGTCTTCATCCCGCTGACGGTCGGCGGCGGCGTGCGCACCGTCGCCGACGTCGACACGCTGCTGCGCGCGGGCGCCGACAAGGTGGGCGTGAACACGGCGGCGATCGCCCGCCCCGCGTTGATCGCCGAGATCGCCGAGCGCTTCGGCAACCAGGTCCTGACCCTGTCCCTGGACGTGCGCCGCAACCCCGCCCAGCCGAGCGGCTTCGAGGTGACCACCCACGGCGGCCGCCGCGGCGCCGAGCTCGACGCCGTCGAGTGGGCCGAGCAGGTCGCGACCCTGGGGGCGGGGGAGATCCTGCTGAACTCGATGGACGCCGACGGCACCAGGGACGGCTTCGACCTGGAGCTCATCCGCGCCGTCCGGGCGGTGGTCACGGTCCCGGTGATCGCGAGCGGCGGCGCCGGCCGGGTCGAGCACTTCGCCCCGGCGGTGGCGGCGGGCGCCGACGCGGTGCTCGCGGCGAGCGTCTTCCACTTCGGCGACTTCGCGATCGGCGACGTCAAGTCCGCGCTGCGCGAGTCCGGCCACCCGGTCCGCTGACCCGCGGCCCCGGGTCGGAGCGAGGCCGGTCCCCCGTGACGCGGCCTCGCTGCTCTTCGGACGGGGGTCAGCCGCCGCGCTTGCCGGAGGCGGTGGCGATGCCGACGATCCAGCCGACCCACAGGCCGTAGCTGGTGCCGGCCGACGTCGCCTGCAGGGCGTGCAGCAGGGTCGGTTCGGAGGTCAGGAACTCGGTCGCGAACGCGGCCAGGGCGGCGCCGAAGATCAGGGACGCCCAGCCGAGGATGAACGCCCCGCCGCCACCGGTCACGGACTTCACCGCGACCGACAGGATCAGGGCCGTGAACAGGATCACCAGGATGGCTTTGAGATCGTCGGCCAGCAGTTCGCGGGCCGCCGCTCCCGAGCCGTCACGTGGGGTCAGCCACCAGCGGGGCCAGACCAGTTCGCGCAGGAACCAGCCCCAGACCGTGTCACCGCGCGAGTGGCGGTCCACCCACTCGGTGAAGATCTGGTTGCCGAAGATGAGCACCAGGAGCAGCGTCGCCAGGACGCCAGCACCTACCGCTGTCCGGGAGCGTCCGAAGAGGGCCATGTCAATGAATGTAAGGGGCGGCGCGAAAGTCCGCTCAAGTGAATGTGCTGAGTGAAAACCCGCTGGTAACCGGCCCTGAACTGCGGCTATACCACGTGAATGATGTCCTGACCGGCGTTCCACGCAAATGGGGCCGGGAAGATCGCCCGGTGCTGCCAGGCGTCGCGCAGCGCGGCCACGGTGGCGCCGATCGCCGGGCGCCCGCCGGCCGACGCGCGCCAGGCGACCGACACCCGCCGGGCCGCCTCCGGCGCGATCGGGCGGGCGACCACGCCGGCCGGCAGCGCGGTGCGGGCCAGCCGCGGCACGAACGCGACGCCCAGCCCCTCGGCGACGAACGTCAACTGCGTCTCGAACTCGTTGACGAGGATCGTCGCCCGCACCCCGGGCATCATCCGCTCCAGCCACTCGTGGCAGACGGTGCCGGGCTTGGAGCCGATCCACCGCTCGTCGCGGGCGTCCTCGAGCGACACCGGTCCGTCGCCGGCGGCGAGCCGGTGGTCGGCCGGCAGGATGAGGTCGCCGACGTCCAGGCCCAGTTCGACGTTGGCCACTCCCACGGGGTACGTCACGGGGATCTCCAGCCACTCGTCGATGAGCGCCACGTCGACCGTCCCGCGCAGCAGCCCGTCGAAGCAGGCCGCGCGGTCCGCCTCCTGCACGGTCGGCTCCAGCCGGGGGTGGTCGCGGCCGAGCACCCGCAGCGCGTGGGGGAGCAGGCCCCGGCACGCGGTCGGGAACGACGCGATGCTCAGCCGGCCCGACACGGTCTCGCGGTGCGCGGCGAGCGCCGCCTCCGCCTCCTCGACCGCGGCGAGCACCCGGCCGGCGTGCTCGACCAGCACCCGGCCGGCCTCGGTGAGCCGCAGCGTCCGGCCGTCCTTCTCGACGAGTGTGGCCTTGGTCTCCCGCTCCAGCTTCGCCAGGTGCTGGGAGATCGCCGACGGCGTGCAGTGCAGGGCGCCGGCCGCGGCCGTGACCGTGCCGAACGTGGCCACCGCGCGCAGCGCCTGGAGCCGGGTCAGGTCAAGCATGAAGCGATACTAAAGCAACGATGCAGAAACGTGAGATGGTGCTTCACGGTACCGCGGCACAACCATCGGACGCATGAGACCTCGCGACCTCGCCCTGGCCACGCTGATCGCCGCCGTCTGGGGCGTGAACTTCGTGGTGATCCACGTCGGCCTGGACAGCATGTCGCCGCTGCTCTTCTGCGCGCTGCGGTTCGCCGTCGCGGCCCTGCCCGCGGTGTTCCTCGTCGGCCGGCCGAAGGCGCCGTGGCGGTGGGTGATCGCGACCGGCGTGGCGCTCGGCGTCGTGAAGTTCTCGCTGCTGTTCGCCGGTATGGCGGCGGGCCTGCCGGCCGGGTTGTCGGCCCTGGTCCTGCAGAGTCAGGTCATCTTCACGCTGGTCTTCGCCACGGTACTGCTGAAGGACCGGCCGGGACGGCGGCGCGTCGGCGGCGTGGTGCTCTCCGGCGCCGGCATCGTCCTCATCGCGACCCAGCTCGGCCTCGACCGCCCGCTCGGCGCGTTCGTGCTGGTCGTCGCGGCCGGCGCGGCGTGGGGCCTGGCCAATGTCGCGATCCGCAAGGCCGCCGCCACCGACATGCTGAACTTCATGGTCTGGGTCAGCGCCGTGGCCACCCCGCCGCTCGTGCTGCTGACCCTCGCGGTCGACGGGCCGGCCTACGTCTGGGGCGCGCTGCGCGGGCTGGACCTCGTGGCGCTCGGCGCGATCGCGTACATCGCCTACCTGAGCACGCTGTTCGGCTTCGGCGTCTGGGGCCGGCTGATCGCCCGCTACGGCGCCGGCACCGTGGCGCCGTTCGCCGCCCTCGCGCCGGTGTTCGCCATCCTGTCGTCGGCGCTGTTCCTGTCGGAGGAGCTGCACTGGTACGACATCCTCGGCGGAGCGGCCATCCTGGGCGGTGTCCTGCTGGGCGCTACGCGACCGCCGGCTCCGGCACAGCCGGCTCCGGCACCGTCAGTCGCGGCAGGAACAGCTGCGTGAGCGGGCCGATGCCGAGCGCGTACAGCACGGTGGCGACGCCGACCGATCCGCCGAGCAGCCAGCCGAGGGCCAGCACCGCCACCTCGACGGCGGTGCGGGCCAGCCGGATCGACAGCCGCGGGAACCGCCGGGCCAGGCCGGTCATCAGCCCGTCGCGCGGCCCCGGGCCCATCCTGGCCCCGATGTACAGCGCCGTGGCGAAGCCGTTGAGCAGGATGCCGGTCGCGACCAGCGCGCCGCGCAGCCACCACGCGTCGGCGTCGGGCACCAGCCGCAGCGCCAGGTCGGCGGCCAGGCCGATGACGATGACGTTGCTCACGGTGCCGAGGCCGGGCCGCTGGCGCAGCGGGATCCACAGCAGGAGCACGACGGCGCCGGTGATGATGACGACGGTGCCGAAGCTCAGCCCCGTGCGCTCGGACACGCCCTGGTGGAAGACGTCCCAGGGGTCCAGCCCGAGGTGCGCGCGGATCAGCAGCGCCATGCTCAGCCCGTACAGGACGAGGCCCACCTGGAGCTGGACGAACCGTCGGCCGAAGCGATTGGTCTTGCCTGACTCGCGCATGCATGCCACCCTAAGGCCAATCGACCGACCACAAAGAGCCAATTAAGGGGGACTGGCCTTGTCTGCGATCGTCCGTGGCGCCCAACTTGCCCGCATGCTCAACGCCTGGCAGGTGGCGGTCGGGGTGCGCGGCCCAGCCGGCCGCCGGCCCGAGTACGTGGTGCTCGCCACCGCCGTGCGTGGCCTGCTCATCGACGGCCGGCTCGCCCTCGGGGTGCGGCTGCCGGCCGAGCGGGAGCTGGCCGCCGCGCTCGGCATCAGCCGGACCACGGTCACCGCCGCCTACCGTGAGCTGCGCGACAGCGGCCACATCAGCAGCCGCCGCGGCGCCGGCAGCTGGACCTCGCTGCCGGCCGGGCACCGCGTCGGCACGTCGGGGCTGTGGACGCCGAGCGACGACGCCGACCTCATCGACCTCGGCTGCGCCGCGCTGCCCGCGCCGGTCGAGCTCACCGAGGCGGCCACCGAGGCGGTCGCCGACCTCGCGCCCTACGCGTGCGGCGCCGGCTACCAGCCGATGGGGCTGCTCGTGCTGCGGGAGGCGATCGCCCGCTGCTACACCGAGCGCGGCCTGCCCACCGAGCCCGACCAGGTGATGGTCACCGGCGGCGTGCAGCAGGCGCTCGACCTGCTGCTGCGGCTGCTCGTGGCGCCGGGCCAGCGCGCGCTGGTGGAGACGCCGACCTATCCCAACGCATTGAGCGCCTTCACCGCCAGTCGCGCCCGGGTGAGCGCCTACGCCATCGGTCCCGACGGGTGGGACGAGGATCTGGTGCTGTCGACGGTACGGGCGGCGCAGGCGCGGGTCGCGTACCTCATCCCCGACTTCCACAACCCGACCGGCCACCTCATGGAGACGTCGCTGCGCGAGCGGCTCCCGTCGGCCGCGCACGCCGCCGGCACCGACCTGATCATCGACGAGTCGTTCCACGACCTTGCCCTCGACGACGTGGAGATGCCGCCGTCGGTCGCCGCATTCGACCGCTCCGCGCGGGTGCTCACGATCGGCGGCATGAGCAAGGCCTACTGGGGTGGCCTGCGGATCGGCTGGGTCCGGGGCGCGGCGCCGCTCATCGCCCGGCTCGCCGCGGCCCGGGTCGGCGTCGACATGGCCTCGCCGGTGCTCGACCAGCTGGTCGCGACGCGGCTGCTGCAGCGCCGCGACGCGATCGTCAGCGCGCGCCGCAAGCAGCTGCTGGTGCAGCGCGACACGCTCGCCGCGGCGATGCGCGCGGAGCTGCCCGAGTGGCGGTTCGTGCTGCCGCGCGGCGGGCTCGTGCTGTGGGTGGAGCTCGACGCGCCGGTGTCCAGCGCGCTCGCCCGGGCGGCGGAGGAGCTCGGCGTGCGGGTCGCGCCGGGGCCGCGGTTCGGGGCCGACGGGACGATGGAGCGGTTCCTGCGGATGCCGTACGCGCTGCCCGAGGACACCCTGGTCGAGGCGGTGCGGCGGCTGGCCTCGGCGCGGGCCGACCTGGACCGGCCGCGCCGGCACTCGTGGTCGGCGCCGGCCGTGGTGGCCTGATTCCAGCAGGGTTTCAGCGTCGTGGCCCCCGGGAGTGGCGGCTTCCGGGGGCCACGACACTGTGGGGTGTGATTAGAGCTCCGCGAGTGACCCGGCGTACATGCGCTCGATGTCCTGGGCGAACGACTTCTCCACGGCCCGGCGCTTGACCTTGAGCGACGGCGTCAGCTCGCCGTCCTCGATCGACAGGTCCCGGGCCAGGATGCTGAACCTCTTCACCGTCTCCCAGCGGTTGAGCTTGGTGTTGAGCTCGGTGACGTAGCCCTCGACGAGGTCGTGCGCCTCCTTGGAGGCGGCGATCTCCTCGTACGGCTTGCCGGCCAGCGGGGTGCCCTCGGCCCAGCCCTTGATCGCGTCGGGGTCGAGGGTGATCAGCATCGTCACGTAGTTGCGGGCCTGGCCGACGACGACCGCCTGCGAGGTGTAGGGGCAGACCGACTTGAACAGGCCCTCGATGTAGCTCGGCGCGACGTACTTGCCGCCCGACGTCTTGATGAGGTCCTTCTTGCGGTCGGTGATGCGCAGGTACCCCTGGTCGTCGAACTCGCCGATGTCCCCGGTCCGGAACCAGCCGTCGTCGGTGAACGCGGCGGCCGTCTCGTCGGGCAGGTTGTGGTACCCCCGCATGATCGGCGTGCCCTTGAGCAGGACCTCGCCGTCGGTGTCGAGCTTGGCCTGCAGGTCGCCCAGCGCCTGGCCGACCGTGCCGATCCGCGGGGCCTCCTCGCGGTTGACGAAGGAGCCGGCCGAGGTCTCGGTCAGGCCGTAGCCCTCCAGGATCGGCAGGCCGGCGGCGAAGAAGAACTCGCCGATCTCCTTCGACAGCGGGGCGGAGCCGGAGACCATCGCGCGCATCCGGCCGCCGAGGCGGGCCCGCAGCTTGCTGAACACGAGCTTGTCGGCGATGCCGGCCTGGAGCTTGAGCAGGCCGCCGGGCTGCCGGCCGGCCAGCCGCTCGGCCGAGGCCTTCTTGCCGACGCCGACCGCCCAGGTGAAGATCTTCCACTTCGCGCCGCCGTCGGCCTGCGCGCCGGTGACGACCCGGTTGTAGACCTTCTCGAAGACCCGCGGGGCCGAGCACATCAGCGTCGGGCGGATCTTGCCGAGGTTGTCGATCAGCTTGTCGACGCGGCCGTCGACGTACGTGGGCAGGCCGACGTACACGATCCCGCAGAGCAGGGTCTTGCCGAACGAGTGGGAGAGCGGGAGCCAGAGGTACTGCAGGTCCTCCGGGTTGAGCAGGCCGATGTCGTTCTGCGTGCGCCCCTGCCAGACCCAGCCGGCGTGCAGCAGCTCGACGCCCTTGGGCCGGCCGGTGGTGCCGGACGTGTAGATCAGCGTGGCGAGCTGGTCGGGCTGGATGGCCTCGACGATCCGGTCGATGAGCTGCGGGTCCGCCTCGATCGCGGCCCGGCCCTTGGCTTCGAGGTCGGCCAGGCTGAGCGTCGGGGTGCCCTCGTCGCCGGTCGGCGCGCCGTCGATGAGCACGATCGCGACCAGGTCGGGCAGCGCGGCGCCGTCGACCTTCGCGGCCTGCTCCGCGTTCTCGGCGAAGAGGACCTTGGAGCCGGAGTCCTTGACGATGTAGACGGCGTCCTCGGGCTCGGTCGTGGGGTACACCGTCGTGGTGGCCGCACCGGCGAGCATGATGCCGAGGTCGGCGAGGATCCAGTCGAGCCGGGTGCCGGCGAGCACGCCGACCCGGTCCTCGGGCTGGACGCCGAGCGTGGTCAGGCCGGCGCCGATGGCCCGGGCACGCTCGTCGACCTGCCGCCAGGTGAGCCAGACGGGGTCGCCGGCGTCGCCGGGGGCGGGGCTGCCGAACGCGGGTTTGTCGGGGGTGTCGGCCACGCGGTGCAGGAACATGTCCGGGATCGAGCGGTACGGCAGTTCGAGCCGCTGCTGGGTCTGGGTCATGTCGGTCGGCCTCCGAGCCAGGCTTGGACGAGCGCGTGACTGTCGTCACGTACTGTCGGTTACCAGACGGTAAACCGTCGATCCCGTTACCGGCTAGACCCGAAACCGAAACGTGTTCTCCGCTTCTAGAACCACTTTTGAGACCCAGCCGTCACAATCCCAGGCGCGCCCTCTGGAGCCGTTCGCGGGTCTCCGCGGGGCCGTCGATCTCGACCCGGGCGTGCTCCTGGCGGCCGGTGAAGAAGAGGAGCAGTTCGCCGGGGGTGCCGGTGACGGTGACCTCGGTACCGCCGCGGCCGGCCCGGGTCCCCTCATGACCGGGAATATCGACGATGATCGTCGCCGGGAAGCGGCGGGCGCTGAGCCGGGCCGATCCCCGGGCGCGGCCGGCGAGTGCGGCTTCGTAGGAAACTGGTAGATCGCGTGGGGTCCAGCCGGGCTGGGCGCGGCGGATGTCCTCGTGGTGGATGAAGTACTCGACGAGGTTCATCGCCTCGTCCGCTCCGGTGAGACGCAGCCAGGCGGGAGTCGTGCGGACCTTCCCGACCAGCGCGGTGTAGTCGCCGTCCGCGAGTCTGCGCTGGACCCGCTGGGTGTGGCCGGCGAGGGGCCGGAGCAGGATGCCGGCGGCGGCGTCGGGGCGGCGCTCGCGCAGCACCAGGTGCGCGGCGAGGTCACGGGTGGCCCAGCCGGCGCAGAGCGTGGGCGCGTCGGGGCCGGCGGCGAGCAGCGAGTCGGCGAGCGCCGCGCGCTCGGCGCGGGCGAAGGCAGTCATGTGCGTAACGCTAGCCCCGTTTTTGTCGGTGGGTCTCTGTAAGGTTGCGCTGCGGCTTTGGCGACTTACCCGGGGGTGGACGTGACCAGTGGCAAGGTGCTCCTGAAGGGACTGCGGGTCCTGGGGCACGCCATCCGTGACGAGCCTCACATGTTCGCCGTCTCGGTCGTGGGCAGCGTGCTGTTCAGCCTGCTGACGATCGCGACCGCGTTCGTCTCCGGCGCCGTCGTCGGGCGGGTCGCGGTCCCCGCCATCGACGCCCGCCACGTCGCCGCCGGGTCCCTCGCCCTCGGCGCCTCCGCCGTCCTCGCGGTCAGCCTCGGCAAGATCGTCGGCCTCGTCGCCCGGCGGCTCGGGGCGGGCGCGATGCAGTTCAACCTCCAGGCGCGCTACCGGCGCGCGGTGACCCGGCGCTACCTGCGCCTCCCGCTCGCCTGGCACCAGCGGCACGCCACCGGCACCCTGCTGTCCAACGCGAACGCCGACGTCGAGTCCGCGTGGTATCCGATCGCGCCGTTCCCGTTCGCGGTCGGCACCGTCGTCATGCTCGTCGCCGCCGTCGTGTCGCTCTTCGTCACCGACTGGGCCATGGCCCTCGTCGGCGTCGCCATCTTCCCGGCGCTGCTCGGCGTCAACGTCGCCTACTCGCGCCGGATGGCGCCGCGCGTCGCCACCGCCCAGCAGTTGCGGGCCGACGTCAGCGCCGTCGCGCACGAGAGCTTCGACGGCGCCCTGGTCGTCAAGACCATGGGCCGCGAGGCGGCGGAGACCGAGCGGTTCGCCGTCCAGGCCGGCGAGCTGCGCGACGCCACCATCCGGGTCGGCCGGGTGCGGGCCATGTTCGACCCGGTCCTCGACGCGCTGCCGAGCGTCGGCACGCTCGTCGTGCTCGTCGTCGGCGCCTGGCGGTTCCGGTCCGGCGCGGTCGGCGTCTCCGAGGTCGTCAGCGTCACGTTCCTGTTCACCGTGCTCGCGTTCCCGGTCCGGGCGATCGGCTGGGTCCTCGCCGAGCTGCCCCGCAGCGTCGTCGGCTGGGAGCGGATCCGGCACGTCCTCGACGCCGAGGGCGACACCGTCCACGGCACGACCGAGCTCACCGACGAGCAGAAGCCGGCGGCGCTGCGCTTCGACGACGTCCACTTCGCCTACCGGGACGGCGACGGCGACCGGGCCGCCGAGGTCCTCAGCGGGGTCACGTTCGACGTCCCGGCCGGGCGCACGGTCGCCCTCGTCGGGCCGACCGGGTCCGGCAAGTCGACCATCGCCGCGCTCGCCGCCCGCCTCGTCGACGCCGACACCGGGTCGGTGTCGCTCGACGGCGTCGACGTGCGCGAGCTGACCCAGGACTCGCTGGTGCGCACCGCGGCCCTCGTCGCGCAGGTGCCGTTCGTCTTCGACGACACGGTCCGCGGCAACATCACGCTCGACCGGCCCGGCGTCGGCGACGACGCCGCGTGGGCGGCGCTGCACCTCGCCCAGGCCGACGGGTTCGTCGAGAAGCTCGCCGACGGGCTCGGCACGACCGTCGGCGAGCGCGGCACGTCGCTGTCCGGCGGCCAGCGGCAGCGGCTCACGATCGCCCGGGCCCTCGCCGGCGCGCCGCGGCTGCTCATCCTCGACGACGCGACCAGCGCCGTCGACCCGCGCGTCGAGGCGGCGATCCTCGCCGCGCTGCGCCGCGACGACGCCCAGCAGGCGTCGATCCTCGTCGTCGCCTACCGGCGGGCCACGATCGCCCTCGCCGACGAGGTCGTCTACGTCGAGCGGGGCCAGGTCGTCGCCCGGGGCACCCACCAGGAGCTGCTGGCCACCACGCCCGGCTACGCCGACCTGGTGACCGCATACGAGAAGGCCGAAGCCGAGCGGGAGCGCGAGCACGCGTTCGACGAGGGGAGCGTGACCGCGTGACGGCCGCAGTGTCCACCGACGACGCACCGGCGACCCGCCTGGGGGTGCTGCGGCGCGGGCTCGCCCTGTCGCCCGAGCTGTTCACCGGCCTGGCCGGCACCCTCGGCCTCGCCGTGCTGGCCACCGCCGGGCGGGTCGCCGTGCCGGTCGCCATCCAGCAGGGCATCGACCGGGGCCTGCTCGCCGACGGCGGCCCCGACCTCGGCGTGATCTCCCTCATCGTGACGGTCACCGTCGGCGTGCTGCTGCTGACGATGGTCTGCGCCTATCTCATGAACGTGCGGCTGTTCACCGTCAGCGAGACCGCACTGGCCGGCATCCGCGTGCGCACGTTCCGGCACATCCACAACCTGTCGATGCTGCACCAGCAGTCGGAGCGGCGCGGCGCGCTCGTCTCGCGGGTCACCGGCGACGTCGACCAGATCAGCCAGTTCCTGCAGTTCGGCGGTCTGCTGTTCATCCTCAGCCTCGGCCAGCTCACCGTCACCACGGTCGTCATGCTGTTCTACTCCTGGCAGCTCACGCTGGTCGTGATCGCCGCCTTCGCGCCGCTCATCCTCGTCGTGCGGATCTTCCAGCGCCGGCTCAGCGTCCTCTACCTCCAGGTGCGCGAGAGCGTCGGCGCCATGCTGGGCGTCATCGCCGAGAGCGTCGTCGGCGCGCCGGTCGTGCGGGCCTACGGCGTCCAGCGCCGCACCGCCGACCGCCTCGACACGGCCATCGACCGCAACCGGCGCATGCAGTTCCGGGCCCAGACCAACAACGTGACCAGCATGAGCTTCGGCGAGCTCGCCGCCGGCCTGGCCCTCGCCGGCGTGATCGTCGCCGGCACCATCCTCGGCGCCGACGGTCAGCTCACCGCGGGCCAGCTCACCGCGTTCCTGTTCCTGGCCACGCTGTTCGTCCAGCCGGTCCAGGTGGCGACCGAGGTGCTCAACGAGGCGCAGAACGCGATCGCCGGCTGGCGCCGCGTCCTCGACGTCATCGAGACCGAGCCCGACGTGGCCGACCCGGCCGACGCCGGCCGCGACCTGCCGGAGGGCCCGGTCGACGTCACCTTCGAGCACGTCCACTTCGCCTATCCGGGCGGCCCCGAGGTCCTCACCGACGTCGACCTCACCGTCCGTCCCCGCACCCGGGTCGCCGTCGTCGGCGAGACCGGCAGCGGCAAGACGACGTTCGCGAAGCTCCTGACCCGCCTGATGGACCCGACGACCGGCCGCGTGCTGCTCTCCGGCGTCCCGCTCCCGGAGGTCCGCTTCGACTCCCTGCGCCGCCGCGTCGTCATGGTCCCGCAGGACGGCTTCCTCTTCGACGCCACGGTCGCCGACAACGTCCGCTTCGCCCGCCCCGACCTGAGCGACGTCGACCTCGAGCTGGCGTTCACCGAGCTCGGCCTGATCGACTGGGTCGAGTCGCTGTCCGCCGGCCTGCACACCGAGGTCGGCGAGCGCGGCGAGGCCCTGTCCGTGGGCGAGCGCCAGCTGGTGGCCCTGGCCCGCGCCTACGTCGCCGACCCCGACCTGCTGGTCCTCGACGAGGCGACGAGCGCGGTGGACCCGGCCACGGAGGTCCGCCTGCAACGCACCCTGGACGCGGTGACCCGCGGCCGGACCACGATCGCGATCGCCCACCGCCTGTCGACGGCCCAGTCCGCGGACGAGGTCATCGTGGTGGACCGTGGCCACGTCGTCCAGCGCGGCCCGCACACGAGCCTGGTCGCCGAGGAGGGCTCGATCTACGCCCGCCTCTACGCGAGCTGGCTCGAACAAACCCGCTGACCTCGTCGGCGCCCCGGTTTCCGTGATCGAGGGAAGGATCTGGCTGCTATGACAGCCACATGTTTCCCTTGATCATGGGGGCGGTCACCGGGCCGGGTGATGTTCGCGGCGTTCGGTAGTTGAGTTGTCACCTTTCCGGGGTGGTTCAGCCATGTCGATGGCCTACCCTCGGAGGCATGGGTGCCGGGGGGCGCCGGTTCGTGCCGTTGCAGGTGCGGGTCGCGGTGACGGGGTTCAACGCTATCGGCGGGGTCATGCTCACGCTGACGCTCGCCGCGGTCGGGGTGCTGCTGTCCGGGATGCAGGTCGACCCGGCGCGGCAGGGCGGCACCGGCTACCTCGACTTCGTCCTGTTCTTCAATGCCGTGCTCTTCCTGTTCCCGCTCGCGGTCGTGCTCGTGTTCCTCGGGGTGCGCATCAGGCGGGGCGAGCACTGGGCGTGGCTGGCGAGCCTGGTGTTCTGGGCGTTCGTCGGGACGATGGCGCCGCTGCTGACCTGGCTGCTGCCCGCCCCGCTGCCGTTCGCGGTGGTGCCGGCCCTGTGCGCGGTCGGCCTGCTCGCGCTGCTGCTCACCCCGCAGGCCCGGACCCACTGCGCCGACGTGGACGACTAGGTTCGCGGCCTAGGGGAGCGGGCCTTCGAGGTACCGCTGAATCGTCGGGCCGATCGTCAGGACCAGGTCGTCGGCGGGCATGGTGGCGATCGGTTCCAGTTTCAGGATGTATCGCGTCATCGCCAGGCCGATCATCTGCGAGGCGACGAGCGCCGCCCGGCGTGGGGCCTCGGCCGGGTCGAGCCGCAGCTGGGTCGTCGCGCGGCGCAGGATCTGGCTGACCAGGAACTCGCGCAGCATGCGGGCCGACCACTCGTGCTGCGTCGCGCTGCGGACGAGGGCGGCGGCGGCCGAGCCGGCCGGGGAGTCCCACACGCCGAGGAAGCCGCGGACGAGGCGCTCGCCGACGCCGTCGAGGCCCGGCTCGAAGATCTTCGGCAGGAGCGCGCCCGGGTCGATCGGCGCCTGCATCGTGGCGAGGAACAGCTTGTCCTTCGCCCCGAAATAGTGGTGCACCAGCGCCGGGTCGACCCCGGCGCTGGTGGCGATCTGTCGGATGGACGCTCCGTCGAAGCCGCGCTCGGCGAACGCCGTGCGGGCGGCGGCCAGGATGGCCTCGCGCGTGTCCTGGTTGCCGGGGCGGCGTCCGGTGCGGGGCATGAGCCTCTTTCCAGCCTTATGCGGTACGGCGGCGGAGCGTGGCCGCCCCGAGCAAGAGTGCCACGACCACACAGCCGACGATGATGCCGAGGTCGCGCCACATGATCCCGGTCGGTTCGGTGTTCTGGCCGAGCTCGGTGAGAGCCTGCACGGCGTACGACATCGGCAGGACGTCGCTGATCGCCTGCATCCAGCCGGCCATCTGATCGCGGGGCTGCAGCAGCCCGCACAGCAGGACCTGCGGCAGGACCACGGCCGGCATGAACTGCACCGCCTGGAACTCGCTGTTGGCGAACGCGCTCACCAGCAGGCCCAGGGCCATGCCGAGCACCGCGTTGCCGACCGCGAGCACGCCGACGAGCCAGGGCGGGCCGAGCGTGTCCAGGCCGAGCAGCCAGAACGCCAGCGTGGACACGACGGTCGCCTGGACGGCGGCGGCGACGGCGAACGCGATGCCGTACCCGAGCAGGATGTCGACCTTGCCGATCGGCGTCGTGAGCAGCCGCTCCAGGGTGCCGCTGGTCCGCTCGCGGAGCATGGCCACGCTCGTCAGCAGGAACATGATCACGAGCGGGAACACGCCGAGCATGATGAGGCCGACGCGGTCGAACATCATCGGGTTGTTGTCGTAGAGGTACCGCAGCAGCGTCAGCAGCACCGTCGGTACGACCAGGATCATCGCGATGGTCCGCCGGTCGTGGCGCAGCTGGCGCAGGATCCGGGCGGCGGTCGAGAACGTGAGCCGCAGCGACATCGTCAGGCCACCCTTTCCTGCTCGGTCTCCTGCACCAGGCGCAGGAACGCCTCTTCCAGGTCGTCGGTGCCGGCCCTCGCACGTACCGCGGCCGGCGTCTCGTCGGCGATCAGCAGGCCCTCGCGGATGAGCAGCAGCCGGTCGCAGCGGCCGGCCTCGTCCATCACGTGGCTGGAGACGAGCAGCGTCGAACCCCGCTTCGCCAGGTCGTGGAACCGCTGCCAGAGCTCGTTGCGCAGCACCGGGTCCTGCCCGACGGTGGGCTCGTCGAGGACGAGCAGCTGGGGCTTGCTGACGATCGCGCAGGCCAGCGAGGCCCGGGCGCGCTGGCCGCCGGAGAGCTGCCCGACGAGCTGGTCCTTGGCCTCGGTGAGCCCGACGTCGCTGACGGCCTCGTCCGCCGCTTTGGATCCCAGTCCGTACAGCGAGGCGAAGTACCGCGCGTTCTCGCGCACGGTGAGGTCGGCGTAGACGCTGGGTGCCTGCGTGAGGTAGCCGACCTTGTCGCGGAGGGGCGTCGTCCCGGCCGGGTGGCCCAGGACGGTCACCGTGCCGCTGACGATCTTCTGCACGCCGACCACGGCGCGCATGAACGTGGTCTTGCCGCTGCCACTCGGGCCGAGCAGCCCGGTGACGCTGCCGCTGGGGACGCTGCAGGTGAAGTCGTGCAGCACCCGCCGCTTGCCGCGTGCGATCACGAGGTGCTCGACCTCGATCGCATTGCTCATGGATGGTCGCCTACTTCCGGGGTCTCTGGTGGGTCTGCGAGCTGTGCGGGCTGCGCTTGCGGTGCGGGGTGGAACTCAACGACTGATGAACTCAACGGTAGATGAAATCTTGAAGCGACGTCAATGCGCAAAAAGCGACAGGGGGCGGACCGGTCCGGTCCGCCCCCTGCTGGTTGCGTTCTTGCTGTTCAGGAGTGGTTCTTGCGGCTAGTGGTTCATGCGGCTCGGGTCACAGGGCGAGGACCCGCTCCAGGAAGTCCTTGTACTGCCGCAGCGCCACCCGAAGCGACTCGGTGTCCGGGTGCTTCGACGTCTTCCGCGGGTCGAGCGCGTGCTGCTGCTCCTGCAACTTCTCCGCCAGCGTCTCGATGGCGTCACTGACGATCGCGGACGCCTTGGCGACGGCCTTCACCGGGTCGTCGACGAACTTCGACTCAGCCTTGACGAGCCGCGTCCGGAACTTGTCGGCCCGCTTCTCCTTCCACAGCACGATCCGCTGCTCGACCACGTCCCCCGGCCGCAACGGCGCCGCAGCCGCAGCGGCCGCCAGCTCGGTCTCCTCGTCGTCGTCCTCGTCTTCTTCGTCGTCCTCGGCCTCGGCGACCGGCTCGTCGTCGTCCTCTTCTTCGTCGTCCTCGTCGTCCTCGTCGTCCTCGGCCTCAGCGGCAGGCTCGTCGTCGTCCGCTTCTTCTTCGTCCGCGTCCTCGGCTTCGGCGGCAGGCTCCTCGGCCTCGGCCTCGTCGTCGTCCGCGTCCTCGGCTTCCGCAGCGGGCTCCTCGGCGGCGTCCTCGTCCTCGTCATCGTCGGCTTCAGCGGCAGGCTCTTCCGCCTCGTCTTCGTCCTCGTCGGCCTCAGCGGCGGGCTCGTCGGTCTCGTCCTCGTCCTCGGCGTCGTCGGCCTCAGCCGCCGGCTCCTCGGCAGCGTCCTCGTCTTCGTCCTCGTCGGCCTCGGCGGCGGGCTCGTCCGCTTCGTCCGCGTCCGCGTCGTCGTCCGCCTCGGCCGCCGGCTCCTCGGCCTCGCCGGAGTCCTCGTCCGAGGCCTCCTCGGCGCTGTCGGCCTCGCCGGTCAACTCCTCGACGTCGGCAACGAGGGTGATCTCCTCGGCCAGTTCCTCGGCCTCGGGCTCGGCAGCCTCGTCCTCAGCGGAAACGTCCTCCACCTCGGCGGCGGGCTCGTCGGCCGCGTCCTCGGTGGCCGCTTCCTCAGCCTCGGCGGCCGGCTCCTCGTCGCCCTCGTTCTCGGCGGCCGGCTCCTCGTCGCCCTCGTCCTCGGCGGCGACTTCCTCGACCTCGGCCGCGCCCTCGGCGTCCTCGGCCGCAGCGGCGGGCTCCTCAGCAGCCTCCTCCGCGTCGGACTCCTCGGCCTCAGCCTCCGCGGCCGGCTCCTCGTCGCCCTCGGCGGCAGCCGCCTCCTCAGCGACGGCCTCCTCAGCCACAGCCTCCTCAGACTCCGCTTCCTCGGCCTCCGCGGCGGGCTCGTCGGCCGAGTCCTCCTCCGCGGCGTCCTCGACCGCGACCGCCTCGGCCTCGGGCTCCGCAGCGGCCTCCACCTCGGCCTCGGCCTCGGGCTCCTCGGCGGCCTCGGCGGCCGGCTCCTCGTCCGCAGCCTCCTCGGCAGCGTCCTCGGCCTCGTCGGCGGGCTCGCCCTCGGCGGCGTCGGCAGCCTCGGCGTCGGTCTCCTCGGCCGCGGCGGCCTCGGGCTCGTCGCCGGCTTCCTCCGCGGCGGGCTCGGCCTCGTCGGCCTCCGCGGCCGTCTCCTCCACCACGGCCTCGGCGTCCGCGTCCGCGTCCTCAGCAGCGTCCCCAGCGTCCTCGGCCTCGGCAGCGACCTCCTCGGCCACCGCTTCCTCGGCCTCGGCCTCAGCGGCCGGCTCGGCCTCGGCCTCAGCAGCGACCTCAGCCTCAGCCTCAGCCTCAGCCTCGGTCTCGGTGGCGACCGGCTCGGCCTCCGTGTCCTCGGCGGCGGTCTCCTCGACCGCGGCGGGTTCGGCGTCGTCGTCCCCAGCGGCTGCGTCCTCGGCGACCGGCTCCGTCTCGGCGGCGGCTTCCTCGGCCTCGGGCTCGTCGGCGGCGGCCTCGTCAGCCACGGCCTCCTCGACCTCGACGGCCTCAGCTTCCGGTGCGTCGTCCGCGGCGGTCTCCTCGGCCTCCGCAGCCTCAGCCTCGACAGCCTCCGCGACAGCCTCAGCCTCCTCGGCCTCGACGGCCTCAGCCTCGGGGGCGTCGGCGGCCTCGGCGGCCTCGTCCGTGGCGGCCTCGGCCTCCGCGGTCTCGTCCGTCGTGGTTTCGGCGGCCGGTTCGGCCTCGGGGGCGTCCTCGACCGCAGCGCCGGCCTCGGAGTCAGCGGCGGCCGGGGCCTCGCCGACGATGGCGGAGATGTCGTCCGGGACCGCCACCGAGATCGCGTCGGTGTCGGCCAGGTGCTCCTCGGCCGCCGGAGCGGCCTCGACGGCCTCGATGGCCTCGACGGGCTCCGCGGGCTCGGCTGCGGTCTCCGGCTCCGCGGCGGTCTCGGCGGCGGGCTCGGCCGTCGCCGCCGGCGGCGGGGAGTCGACCGGCTGGCGCTGCTCCGGCACCAGGGCCTCGGCCGGGGTGCTCTCCGGGGCGGTCGCCTCCGGGGAGGCGCCGGACTGGTTGTTGGGCGGGGTGAAGTTGGGATGCATCGGGGTGGGTCCTCCGTCCGCTCGGTCTGAGCGGGGCTGCCACCCGCTCAGACTGCTGGTTCGCTCAGCGCTGGGGTCGCGGACGCCGGGAGGCCGAACGGCGCCCGGTCCGACGCCGCGACACCGACGGCAAGCGGGACCCCGGGGCGTTGCGGGCGTAGGGTCAGCCGACGGCAGGCGGGGAAGGGTGGACACCGCAGATCTTCCGTGCGGCGCACCACGAAGGTACTCCCTCAACACCACCAGCCATAGACCCCAAACCGCCGAGTCTGTGCGGTGCGGGAGAATTGCCACCGTGTCGTCGAACCTTGATCCAGAAGTCGCCAACCGTTTACGCCGGAACGAGGCCGGACTGGTGGCCGCGATCGTCCAGGAGCACGGCACCGGGAAGGTGCTGATGCTCGGGTGGATGGACGACGAGGCGCTGCACCGGACCCTGACGACGGGCCGGGCCACGTACTGGTCGCGCAGCCGCGGCGAGTACTGGGTGAAGGGCGAGACGTCGGGTCACGCGCAGCACGTCAAGGCAGTCGCGGTCGACTGTGACGGCGACGCCCTCCTGGTGACCGTCGAGCAGGTCGGCGCGGCCTGCCACACCGGCAACCACACCTGCTTCTACACCCCGCTGGAGGTGACCGCATGACCACCGGTGCCGTCGCCCCCGACGAGGCGACCTTCCGCGAGCTGGCCCGCACCCGCCGGGTCGTCCCCGTCACCCGCCGGCTGCTCGCCGACGGCGAGACCCCCGTCGGCGTGTACCGCAAACTCGCCGGCGGCCCCGGCACGTTCCTGCTCGAGTCCGCCGAGCAGGGCGCCGGCGCGGCCGGGGCGGTCTGGTCGCGATACAGCTTCGTGGGGGTGCGCAGCCTCGCGACCCTCGTCGAGCGGGACGGCCGCGCCCACTGGCTGGGCGCCCCGCCGGCCGGGCTGCCCGCCGACGGCACCCCGACCGACGTGCTCGCGGCGACCGTCGCCGCGCTCACCGCCGACGACAGCGACCTGCGCGACCTCGACCTGCCCCCGCTGTCGGGCGGCCTGGTCGGCTTCCTGTCCTACGACGCCGTGCGGCGCTTCGAGCAGCTGCCCGAGCTGGCCGTCGACGACCTGCGCCACCCCGAGCTCGGCATGATGCTCGCGACCGACCTCGTCGCCCTCGACCACTTCGAGGGCGCCGCCCTGCTCATCGCCAACGCGGTGCTGCCGGCCGCCGGGGCCGACGACGACGCCGTCACCGCGGCATACCACCAGGCCATCGGCCGGCTCGACGCGATGACCACGGCGCTGTCCCGGCCCACCCCGCCGCTCGTGTCCACTGTGGACCGTGTGCCGCTCGGCGAGGTGGTCAGCCGGACCCCGGCGGGGGAGTACCCGAAGGCGGTCGAGGTCGCCAAGGAGGCCATCCGGGCCGGCGAGTGCTTCCAGATCGTCGTCGCCCAGCGCTTCGAGCGGCCCACCGACGCCGACCCCCTCGACGTGTACCGCGTGCTGCGCACCACCAACCCGAGCCCGTACATGTACCTGCTGCGCTTCGACGGCTTCGACGTCGTCGGCTCGTCGCCGGAGGTCCACGTCAAGGTCGACGGCCGCCGGGCCCTGCTGCACCCGATCGCCGGCACCCGCTGGCGCGGTGCCACCCCCGAGGAGGACGCCGCCCTGGCCGCCGACCTGCTCGCCGACCCGAAGGAACGGTCGGAGCACGTCATGCTCGTCGACCTGGCCCGCAACGACCTCGGCCGGGTCTGCAAACCCGGCACCGTCGAGGTGCCCGAGTTCATGACCGTCGAGCGCTACAGCCACGTCATGCACATCGTGTCGACCGTCGTCGGCGAGCTGCACGACGACCGCAGCGCCTTCGACACGCTCGCGGCGACCTTCCCGGCCGGCACCCTGTCGGGGGCGCCGAAGGTGCGCGCGATGGAGATCATCGAGGAGCTGGAGCCGACCCGGAGGGGTCTGTACGGCGGGGTCGTCGGGTACTTCGGCTTCGGCGGCGACATGGACACCGCCATCGCCATCCGCACCGCCCTGATCCGCGACCGTGTCGCATACGTGCAGGCGGGCGCCGGGATCGTCGCCGACTCCGACCCGGCCGCCGAGGAGACCGAGACCCGCAACAAGGCCGCGGCCGTGCTCGCCGCGATCGCGACCGCCGAGACGCTGAGGCCCGCGCGGTGAGGCTCGACGGCCGCCGCGGCCTGACCGTCACCGCCCTCGCCTGCGCGGCCGGCGCGGCCCTCGTGCTGCTCGCCGCGACCCGCGGCTGGCAGGAGATCGTCACCGAGCGTGTCGCCCCGCTGCCGCCGGAGACGGTCCGGCGCACCGGCACCGACCTGGCGCCCTGGCTGCCGGCCCTGGGCGCGGTCGCCCTGGCCGGGGCCGGCGCCCTGCTGGCCACCCGCGGCGCCGCCCGGCTCGTCGTCGGCGGGCTGCTCACCGTGGCCGGTGCCGGCACCGTCGTCGCCGCGCTGCTGACCCTGGGCGACGGCGTCACCGTGGCCTGGCCGGTGCTGTCGGCGCTCGGCGGGCTGGTCGTCGCCGCCGCCGGGGTCGTCACCGTCCGCTTCGGCCGGTCCTGGCCGGCCATGGGCGCCCGCTACGAGCGGCCGGAGCGGCCCAGGACCCCCGACGGCGAGCCCCGCCGCCCGGCCTCCCAGGCCGAGCTCTGGGACGCTCTGGACCGGGGTGAAGACCCCACGACCCGCGACGGCGGCGCGTAGGGTCTGCCCATGGCGAGCAGCAAGGAAGTCCTGGAGATCGCCGGCCGCGAGGTGACGGTCACCAACCCGGACAAGGTCTACTTCCCGAAGTCCGGGCGCACCAAGCTCGACCTCGTCCGCTACTACCTGGCCGTCGCCGACGGTGCCCTGCGCGGCGCGGGCGGGCGGCCAATGGCGCTCAAGCGCTACGTCAACGGCATCGACGGCGAGGCGTTCTTCCAGAAACGCGCACCCGAGAAGCGGCCCGAGTGGATCGAGACGGCCACCCTGCGCTACCCGTCGGGCCGCACCGCCGAGGAGATCGTGCTGCGCGACGCCGCCCAGCTCGCCTGGGTCGTCAACCTCGGCTGCCTCGAACTGCACACCCACTCGGTGCTCGCCGAGGACGTCGACCACCCCGACGAGCTGCGCATCGACCTCGACCCGGTGCCCGGTGTGCCGTGGGGGCAGGTCGTCGACGTGGCCCTGGTCGCCCGGGAGGTGCTGGAGGAGTACGGCCTGGCCGCCTGGCCCAAGACGTCGGGCTCCCGCGGCTTCCACGTCTACGCCCGCATCGAGCCGCGGTGGACCTTCGCCGAGGTGCGCCGCGCCGCCGAGGGCTTCGCCCGGGAGGTCGCCCGGCGCGTGCCCGACCTGGCCACCGGCGCCTGGTGGAAGGAGGAGCGCCACGGCGTCTTCCTCGACTACAACCAGAACGCCAAGGACCACACCACGGCCTCCGGCTACTCGGTGCGGCCCTCCGGCGACGCCCGCGTCTCCGCCCCGCTGACCTGGGACGAGGTCCCCGACTGCGACCCCGCCGCCTACACCATGGAGACCGTCCCCGGCCGGCCCGACGCCTGGGCCGGCGTCGAGAACGCCCGCGGGTCCCTCGAACCGCTGCTGGAGCTCGCCGCCACCTTCAAGAAGAAGGCCCCCGCGAAGAAGGGCACCGGCCGCCGCCAGCCCGTCATGCCGCTCATCGAGATCACCCGCACCGCCACCAGGGAGGAGGCGATGGCCGACCTGGAGGCGTGGAAGGCCCGCCACCCCGGCGTGTGGCCGCTGCTGGAGGACGCCGACGTGCTCGTCGACTCGATGCGGGGGATCAACTCCGTCTGGTATCGCATCCGGCTGAACCTCCGCCACGTGCCCGAGGCCGACCGCCCCGCCCAGGAGCCCCTCGCCCACGACTTCGACCCCTTCGCGAAGTGGAAGGAGATGCAGGCGCGCGGCGAGATCCCGGAGCGCTGGCGCCGCCCGGCCAAGGAAGCACAGGAGGCGCAGGAAGAGGCTCATGACTGACGCCGCGCCGCCGGCTCCGGCTCGGTGACCCAGCCCGCGACCAGCACCAGGCCGGTCGGGCGGTGCACCGCGAGATAGCCGAACGGCCGGTCGAAGGTCACCGTCAGCCGCAGCTTCCGGGCGCTCGGCGGTGTGAACGCCACCGGCACCAGCGCCACCCCGGCCACCGCCGCCGCCCGGAACCCGCCGGCGCTGAACGACGCGACGCTGTGCTCCACCGCCGCGCCCACCCGCAGGTCGGCCGGGCTGATGCCGGGGAACGGGCCCGTCGCGGCGGCCGCCGCCAGCCCGAACAGCTCCGGCTCGGCGAGCAGGTCGTGCGACGCCGTGGCGGTGAACCGCGGAACTTTCACCACCAGCTCCGGCACGTCGTCGTCGGCCGCCACCTCCGCCGCCACCACCCCGGGACCCTCCGACGGCCCCTGCACCGGCCCACCGGCGGGCGCGCCGGCCGACTCGACGGCGGCCGCCAGCACCTCGCCCGGCGGCCGGTCGGCCCGGCCGAGACACAGCAGCACGTCGAGATCGCCCGAACCGGCGACCGCCACCAGCGTCAGCGGGCCCGCCGCCGACTCCACCACCCGCAGGCCGGCCACGTCGGCCGACCGGCGGTGCAGGGACGCGAGCCGGCGCCCCGCCCACAGCCCGCGCAGCGGCCGCATCACACCGTCGGTGAACGGCAGCCGCCACTCGGTCACCACCGACAGCGCCGACGCCAGGACCAGGCCCGTCTCCGGGCCCACCGCCACCGGCATCGCCGGGATCAGCCCGTCGGTGTGCGCC
This sequence comes from Dactylosporangium sp. NPDC005572, assembly GCF_040605515.1. Classification (NCBI taxonomy): domain Bacteria; kingdom Bacillati; phylum Actinomycetota; class Actinomycetes; order Micromonosporales; family Micromonosporaceae; genus Dactylosporangium; species Dactylosporangium sp. NPDC005572. The sequence goes on from NZ_JBEXCY010000009.1 coordinate 72,354, forward strand.
GACGCCCACCCGTCCAGCAGCGCCCGGTCCACCGCCGCGTCGCCGGTCAGCCGCGGATCCGCCCGCGCCGCCCAGTCCCACGTCAGCGGCACCCTGTCCCGCGTCCAGATCCCCAGGGCGCCGCGCACCGGCAGCGCCAGCGGGGTCGGGGCCACCGCCAGCAACTCGCGGCGGGCCGCGCCACCTGCCACGGTCGCCAGCAGCGCCAGCAGGGGATAGACGCTCGCCGCGGAGAGGACCGGCACCGGGAACCGCCGGGCCCACCGGGCCGTCAATGCGTTGCAGGCGGGGACGCTCATGGTCGTCACGCTAGAACAGGGGTACGACAAAACCGGCGGCGAGGCATTATGCCCTAGCCCATCAGGTGACGTCGGCCATACCCCCGCGGCCGTTGACTGACCGGGGGCCTCCTAGCATCGGTCGCATGACCACCGGAGAGGGGAGCTCCTTGATCAACGCGGAAAGCGGCCGGGTGCTCGACGAGATCCTCGCCGGAGTGCGTGAGGACCTGGCTGTCCGCGAGGCACAGGTGCCCCTGGAAGAGATCAAGCAGCGCGCCGCGCAGGCACCACCGCCGCGGGACGCCTACGCCAAACTGCGCGCCCCCGGTGTCGGGGTGATCGCCGAGGTCAAGCGCAGCTCGCCGTCGAAGGGCCAGCTGGCCGAGATCCCCGACCCGGCCGAGCTCGCCAAGGAGTATGCGGCCGGCGGCGCCCGCTGCGTCAGCGTCCTCACCGAGGGCCGCTGGTTCGGCGGCAGCCTCGACGACTTCGCCGCCGTGCGCGCCGCCGTCGACGTGCCCCTGTTACGCAAGGACTTCGTCGTGTCCTCCTATCAGGTGCACGAGGCCCGCGCGTTCGGGGCCGACCTCGTCCTGCTCATCGTCGCCGCCCTCGACCAGAACACCCTGTCGGGCCTGCTCGACCGGATCGAGAGCCTCGGCATGACCGCCCTCGTCGAGGTCCACGACGAGGAGGAGACCGACCGCGCCCTCGAGGCCGGCGCCCGCGTCATCGGCGTCAACGCCCGCAACCTGCGCACCCTCGAGGTCGACCGCACCGTGTTCGAGCGCATCGCCCCCGGCCTGCCCGCCGAGGTCGTCAAGATCGCCGAGTCCGGTGTGCGCGGCCCCCACGACCTGATCCGCTACGCGTCGGCGGGAGCGGACGCGGTACTGGTGGGAGAGGGTCTCGTCACCCAGAAGAGCCCACGCGACGCCGTCGCCGAGCTCGTCACGGCCGGCAGCCACCCCGCCACCCCGAGGGCCGCCCGGTGAGTGGGCAGTTCCTGTCCGCCGCCGGCCTCCTGCCCGACCAGGCCGGCCACTTCGGCCGGTTCGGTGGCCGGTTCGTGCCCGAGGCGCTCATCGCCGCGCTCGACGGCCTCGACGCCGCCTACCGGCACGCCCAGGCCGACGAGGCGTTCCAGGCCGAGTTCGGCCGGCTCCTGCGTGACTACGCCAACACGCCGAGCCCGCTGTACCGCGCCGACCGCCTCTCCGCCCACGCCGGTGCGCGCATCTACCTCAAGCGCGAGGACCTCAACCACACCGGCGCCCACAAGGTCCGCAACGTGCTCGGCCAGGCCCTGCTCACCAAGCGCATGGGCAAGACCCGGGTCATCGCCGAGACCGGTGCCGGCCAGCACGGCGTCGCCAGCGCCACCGCCTGCGCCCTCCTCGACCTCGAATGCGTCGTGTACATGGGCGAGGAGGACACCCGCCGCCAGGCCCTCAACGTGGCCCGCATGCGCATGCTCGGGGCCACCGTCATCCCCGTCACCACCGGCTCCAGGACGCTCAAGGACGCCATCAACGAGGCGCTGCGCGACTGGGTGACCAACGTCGACAACACGCACTACCTCCTCGGTACCGCGGCCGGACCACACCCCTTCCCGGCCATGGTCCGCGACTTCGTGAGCGGCATCAGCGTCGAGGCCCGCCAGCAGATCCTCGGCCAGGCCGGGCGCCTCCCCGACGCCGTCGCCGCGTGCGTCGGCGGCGGCTCCAACGCCATCGGCGCCTTCCACGCCTTCGTCCCCGACGACGGCGTGCGCCTCTACGGCTTCGAGGCCGGCGGCGACGGCGTCGAGACCGGTCGCCACGCCGCCAGCATCACCGGCGGCGCCACCGGCGTCCTGCACGGCGCCCGCACGTACCTGCTGCAGGACGAGGACGGCCAGACCATCGAGTCGCACTCGATCTCCGCCGGCCTCGACTACCCGGCCGTCGGCCCCGAGCACGCGTACCTGCACGACACCGGCCGCGCCACGTACGAGCCGGTCACCGACGCCGAGGCGATGGACGCCTTCAAGCTGCTCTGCCGGGCCGAGGGCATCATCCCGGCCATCGAGAGTGCCCACGCCGTCGCCGGCGCCCTGCGGGTCATCCCCGAGCTCGCCGCCGAGCTCGGCCGCGAACCGCTCGTCGTCGTCTGCCTCTCCGGCCGCGGCGACAAGGACATGGACACTGCGCGCGAATGGTTCAGCGTATGAGCGTTTCGGTGGCGTTCGAGAAGGCCCGCGCGGAGGGCCGCAGCGTCCTGATCGGCTACCTGCCGGCCGGGTTCCCGACCGTCGACGTCGCCGTCGACGCGATCAAGGCGATGATCGACAACGGCGTCGACGTGGTCGAGGTCGGCCTGCCCTACTCCGACCCCGTCATGGACGGCCCCGTCATCCAGCGGGCCACCGAGGCCGCGTTGCGCGGCGGCTTCCGGGTCGCCGACAGCCTGCGCACCGTCGAGGCGGCCGCCGCCACCGGCGCGCCCATTCTCACCATGACCTACTGGAACCCCGTCGAGCGGTACGGCGTCGACCGCTTCGCCCGCGACCTCGCCGCCGCCGGTGGCGCCGGCCTGATCACCCCCGATCTCATCCCCGACGAGGCCGGGCCCTGGCTCGCCGCCTCCGCTGCCCACGACCTCGACCGTGTCTTCCTCGTCTCGCCGTCGTCCACCGACGCGCGGATCGCGATGACCGCCGAGGCCTGCCGCGGCTTCGTGTACGCCACCAGCGTCATGGGCGTCACCGGCGCGCGCAGCACCACCAGCAGCGCCGCTCCCGCGCTCGTCGCCCGCATCCGGCAGGCGTCGGACCGGCCCGTCGCCGTCGGGCTCGGCGTCTCCACCGGCGACCAGGCCGCCGAGGTCGGCGCCTTCGCCGACGGCGTCATCGTCGGCAGCGCCCTCGTGCGGTGCCTGCTCGACGCGCCCACGCCCGCCGCGGGCGTCGCCGCCGTCGCCGCCCTCAGCGCCGACCTCGCCGAGGGCGTCCGCCGCCGCTGAGCGACCGCCACACCCCGTTGAGTGGACGAGCGGCGTTTCCGATCTGGTACTGCTGGCGCTGTTCGCGGTCGGCGCACCGGGTTCGACTCGCTCAGACCGCGATCAGGCCCCGGCCGCTCCATGATCAAGGGAGCCGGACGGCCGCCATGACAGCCGGATGTTTCCCTTGATCATGGGGCGGCCGGTGATCATGGAGCAATCGGGCGAGCGGCCCGCCAGCGATCATGGAAGCCGCTACGACGGCTGCAGCGCGCGGCGCCAGGCGTCGCGGATCGCCCGCGCGCCCCAGGCGTTCGGCTCGATGTGGCCGCAGAACCACAGGTCGCGGTTCGCCGGGTGGGAGTCGGGGCTCGAAATGTCGCCCGCGCTCGTCCCGTGCCCCAGGAACGCCGCATGGACGTCCGCCAGCGCCGCCCCGTGCCGGCCGGCCGACTCGCGGATCATGGCGTTGAGCGTGTCCAGGACCGCCGCGCCGCCGGCCATCTCCGGCAGGCCCACCAGGGACAGGTCGCCGGTGCCGTCCGACGGGTCGTACACCGTCGTGGCGATGACGCGGGCGCCCGTGGCAGCCAGCGACATGAGCGCGGTCTCGTAATTTTCAGCGATCCGGGTCACCGCGGCGGACAGTGCGGCCGGGGCCGGGGACGACACGAGGGTCGTGAGAAGGTCGTTGCCGCCCATCGTCAGCGTGATCAGCGCGGGGCGGCCGTGCACCTGGCCGAGCTGGCGGCGTACCACGTCGTCGCTGGTCGCGCCGTCTGCGGCCAGCATGGTCAGGTCGATGCCCAGGTCGTCGGCGAGCAGGGAGGCCGCGCCGAGGCCGGGGCCACCGGCGTAGGCGTCGATCGACATGGAGTCACCGAGCGCGAAGTACCCGGAAGGCATGCGGAGATCATCGCGGATGCGCGGGCCCGCTCGCCAACGGGAAATTACGCGGCGTCGGCGACCTCGGGCTCCTTGTCGCGTTCGATCTCGCGGAGCACGCCGGTGCGCCCGGCCGCCGCGTCGGCGATGGCGGTGCGGGTGGTGGCGGTCAGCGGCTGGGGGAGGGCGTCCGGGTCGTGCCAGGCCAGGCGGCTGATCCGGCCGGGGGCGTTGAGCGCGGGGCCGCCGCCGTCGAGCCGGCCGCGGAAGACGTGGACGAACAGGTCGGGCATGGACTCGCCGCAGCCGTCGCCGGTGAGCTGGTACATCCCGACGATCTCGACGATCTCGGTCTCCAGGCCGGTCTCCTCGCGGATGTCGCGGATGATCGCGTGCACCGGGCTCTCCGCCGCCCGGATCTTGCCGCCGGGCAGGCCCCACAGCTGGTGACCGCCGGCCTGCTGGCACAACAACACGCGGCCGGCCGCGTCCTCGATGATCGCGGCGACCGCCTGCGTGACCTTGCTGCCGTTACTCAGCTCTGAGTAGCTCATTCCCAGACTGTATGCGCCACCGCGGACGGTTGCGAGAGCTTCGCTGCTGGTGATCTTCCCACTTCACAGGAGGGTCAGGGGCGGGGCATCGCGTTTCGGCGGATCGGCGGTAGCGTGTGCACCCGTGGATGCTGCCCTTTTCCCGCTGGCCGAGATCCCCAGCCCGACCCGTGGCGTCTGGGACATCGGTCCGATCCCGCTGCGTGCCTACGCACTGTGCATCGTGCTCGGCATCGTGGCCGCCTGCTTCATCGCCGACCGCCGTCTGCGGGCCCGGGGTGCACCCCCCTGGGTGATCCTCGACGTCGCGATCTGGGCGGTGCCGGCCGGCATCATCGGTGCCCGTCTGTACCACGTGATCACCTCCCCCGAGGCGTACTTCGGCGACGGGGGTTCGATCCTCAAGGCGTTCAAGATCTGGGAGGGCGGCCTCGGCATCTGGGGCGGCATCGCCGGTGGCGCGCTCGGCGCCTACATCGCCTGCCGGCGGCTCAACCTGCCGTTCGCGATGACCGCCGACGCCCTCGCCGTGGGCCTGCCGGTGGCGCAGGCGATCGGCCGCTGGGGCAACTGGTTCAACAACGAGCTGTACGGCAAGGCGACGACGCTGCCGTGGGGCCTCGAGGTCTACAACTGGGACGCGAGTGCCGGGCGGGCGCAGGAGGTCGCCGGCGAGCCGATCGTCCTGGGCGTGTTCCACCCGACGTTCCTCTACGAGTCGCTGTGGTGCCTCGGCGTCGCGGCCGTGGTCTGGTACGCCGACCGTCGCTGGTCCCTGGGCAGAGGGCGGGCGTTCGCGCTGTACGTGATGCTGTACACCGTCGGGCGGTTCTGGGTCGAGCTGCTGCGCATCGACGACGCGCACCACTTCCTGGGCATGCGGCTGAACAACTGGACGTCGATCGTCGTGTTCGCCGGCGCGCTGGTCTACTTCCTGCGGGTCCACGGGGCGCCGGAGCGGGTGACGTACGACGAGCAGGGCCACATCACGCTCGTCGAGCCCGGCACAGCCGACGTGCCCGAGGAATCGGAAACATCCGAGAAGGCCGAGACGGGCGACGAGGAACCAGCGCCGGCCGCCGAGCCCGACGCAACCGGCGCGGACGATGCGAAGGACCATGCGAAGGACGCGGACGAACGCGCCGAGAGCACCGAGAAGGCCGAGGAACAAGCGGGTAAGCCCTGATGCGGACCGCGGTCGTGGTGGGTGCCGGTGTCGCCGGGCTCGCCGCGGCCGGTGCGCTGGCCCGGACCGGCTGGTCCGTCACCCTGCTGGAGCGCGAGGACCGGCTCCGCGCCGGCCGCGCCGCGGTCGTGCTGTGGCCCAACGGGGTGCGTGCCCTGCGCGCCCTCGGGCTGGCCGGCGGCCTCGACGGCATCTCGACCCCGGTCCCGCCGACCGGCATCCGCCGGCCTGACGGCCAGTGGCTGGTCCAGCCGGGCGCGGCGGAGCTCGAGTCGCCGCCGGTCGTGGTGCACGGCGAGGACCTGCACGACGCGTTCATCGCCGGCCTGGGCGACCAGGTCGACGTGCGCGGTGGCATCGCGGTGCAGAGCGCCCGGGTCGACCGGGCCCGCCCGGCGGTCGGTGACGGCCGGGTGACGTTCGAGGCCGACCTGGTCGTGGCGGCGGACGGCGCGGACAGCGTGGTGCGCCGCCGGCTGGCCGCGGGCACCACGTTCGCGAGCGCCGGGTTCGCCGCCTGGCGTGCGGTGATTCCGTGGTACCGCGCGCCGCAGCTGCCCGAGGGACTTCCCCCGCACGGCGAGACGGTGGGGGCGGGGCACCGCTTCACGTACACGTCGCTGGGCGAGCAGGGCCACACCAGCCGCGGCGGCATCGCCTGGACGGCGACCGTGCCGGGGGCGCTGCGCCCGGAGCCGCCGGCCGGGCAGCTGACCCTGCTGCGCCGCTGGTTCGCCGGCTGGCACGCCCCGGTGGCGCAGCTGCTGGCCGCGACCGAGGCCGACGAGCTGATGCAGGAGCCGGTGGGGGAGCTGGCGCCGCTGCCGGCGGCGTTCGGGGTGCCGGCCGGGCCGGGCGGCTACGTGCTCGTGGGCGACGCCGCCCACGCGATGCCGCACCACCTGGCCCAGGGCGCGTGCCTCGCCCTGGAGGACGTTGCGACGCTCCAGGCGGTGCTGGTGAACGGGACCCTGGCGGCCGGGCTCCAGGAGTACGACCGCCGCCGCCGGACCAGAGTGAAGAACGTCCTGCTGCAGACGCACAAGGCCGGCTCGGTGCTGCAGCCCCGGGGCCGGCTGGCCGCGCTCAGCCGGGTCAACCCGAAGACCCTGGACAAGGCGGCCGCCGTCGCGACGGAGTGGCCCGGACCTACCGGCTGACCGAACCGTGCTCGACGCACGTCGCGGACCAGCCGGCCGGGAGCACCTGCACCTTCATCCGGCGCCGGCACTGCGGGCAGAAGCGCGGCGGCTCGAGGGCCCGGGCGGCCGCACACGCGGCGTGGGAGCCGCCGTCCAGCGGCTCCCCACAGCGGTCGCAGTACGTCACAGCGTTGCCGACAGGGCCTTGACCGGCATGCGCAGCTCGTCCAGCAGCGCCAGGTCCTCCGACGGGGCCCGGCCCAGCGTCGTGAGGTAGTTGCCGACGATGACGGCGTTGACGCCGCCGAGCAGCCCGTCGCGGGTCCCGAGGTCGCCGAGGGTGATCTCCCTTCCGCCGGCGTACCGCAGCAGCGTCCGCGGCAGCGCCAGCCGGAACGCGGCGATCGCCCGCAGCGCGTCCTTCGGGTCGAGGACCGGCTGGTCGGCGAGCGGGGTGCCGGGCCGCGGGTTGAGGAAGTTCAGCGGGACCTCGTGCGGGTCGAGCTCCTGGAGCTGGACCGCGAACTCGGCGCGCTGCTCGACGGTCTCGCCGAGGCCGAGGATGCCGCCGCAGCACACCTCCATGCCGGCGGTGCGGACCATCCGCAGCGTGTCCCAGCGCTCCTCCCACGTGTGGGTGCTGACGACCTGCGGGAAGTACGAGCGGGCGGTCTCCAGGTTGTGGTTGTAGCGGTGGATGCCCAGCGCCGCCAGCTCGTCGACCTGCTCCTGGCTGAGCATGCCGAGCGACGCGGCGATGTTGATGTCGACGGCCGCCCGGATCGCGGCGACGCCATCGGCGAGCTGGGCCATGAGCCGCTGGTCGGGGCCGCGGACGGCGGCGACGATGCAGAACTCGGTGGCCCCGGTCGCGGCGGTCTGCCGCGCCGCCTCGACGAGCGACGGGATGTCGAGCCAGACCGCCCGCACGGGGGAGGTGAACAGGCCGGACTGGGAGCAGAAGTGGCAGTCCTCGGGGCAGCCGCCGGTCTTGAGCGACACGATGCCCTCGACCTCCACCTCGGGCCCGCACCAGCGCATCCGCACGTCGTGGGCGATCGCGAGGTACTCCGGGAGCTCCTCGTCGGAGCAGCGCAGGACGGCGAGCACGCCCTCGCGGTCGAGGCCCACGCCGGTGTCCAGGACGGTCTTGGCAGCATCAAGCATGCTCGTACCTTACAAAGCGTTCAGGACCCCCGCAGGGGCGGCCGGATTGTGGACGTTGCACAATCGGCATCGTAGAGGTTCTACAACGACGACGGGAGGTCCCGGGGTGGAGTGGCTGGACGCGCTCGACGATGACGCCGCGGCACGGCGTGCGGCGGGCCTGCGGCGCGAGCTGCGTCCCCGGGGCCCGGCGATCGACCTCGCCGGCAACGACTACCTCGGGCTGTCCCGCCACCCGGAGGTGCTCGCGGCGGCGGCCGGGGCGCTCGCCGAGTTCGGGCTCGGCGCGACCGGCTCGCGCCTCGTGCGCGGCACGACCGCCGTCCACGAAGCCCTGGAGAAGGGCCTCGCGGAGCTGCTGGGCGCCGAGTCGGCGCTGGTGTACTCCTCCGGCTACCTGGCCAACCTGGGCGCCGTGCGGGCCCTCGTGCGGGACGGCACGCTCGTCGTCTCCGACGCCCACAACCACGCGTCGATCGTCGACGGCTGCCGGCTCGCCTGTGCCGGCCGGGCCGGGCGGTCCGGCGCGGCCACCGTCGTCGCACCGCACGCGGACCCGGCCGCGGTCCGCGACATCCTGGCCGCCCACCCGGGCCGGCCCGCGGTCGTCGTCACCGAGAGTGTCTTCTCGGTCGACGGGGACCTCGCGCCGCTCGCCGAGCTGCACGCCGCCGCCCGGGCGCACGGCGCGCTGCTGCTCGTCGACGACGCCCACGCGCTCGGCGTGCTCGGCCCGCGCGGCGCCGGCGGGGTCGCCGCCGCCGGGCTGGCCGGCGAGCCCGACGTGGTGGTCACCGCGACGCTGTCGAAGTCGCTCGGCGCGGCCGGCGGGGTCGTCGCCGGCCCGCAGCAGCTGCACCGGCTGCTCGTCGACACCGGCCGCACGTTCATCTACGACACGGCGCTGCCGCCGGCCGTCGCCGCCGGCGCCCTCGCCGCACTGCGGCTGCTCACCGGCGGCGACGCGCTGCGGGCCGAGCTGCACGCCCGCACCGCCCGGGCGGTGGCGCGGCTGCGGGGCGAGGGCCTGGAGGTGTCGGCGCCCGACGGCGGGGTCGTCTCGGTCACCGCGCCCGGCCCCGACGAGGCGTTCGCGTGGGCGGCCGCCTGCCGCGAGCGCGGGGTCGCGGTAGGCTGCTTCCGCCCACCGTCCACACCGGACGGTCGGGCCCGGCTGCGGCTCACCGTCGGCGTCGGCGTGCCGGCCGAGGACTTCGACCACGCGCTCGACATCATCATCAAGGAGCGCCCGTGACGGACCTCTTCGAGGGTTCGACCGTCATCCCCGTCCCGCTCACCGGCCCCGTCGTCGTCACCGGCACCGACACGGGCGTCGGCAAGACCATCGTCACCGCGGCGATCGCGGCCGCCGCGGCCGCCGCCGGGCTGAGCGTCGGTGTCGTGAAGCCGGCCCAGACCGGCACCGCCGACGGCGACGAGCCCGACGCGCGCACCGTGGCCCGGCTGGCCGAGCCGGCGAGCGTGCGGACCCTCGCCGACTACCCCGACCCGCTCGCCCCGCTCGCCGCCGCCCGCGTCGCCGGGGAGGACGCGCTCACGGCGGTGATGGCCCAGCTGGCGATCCGCGGCGTGGCCGACCACCACGACCTGACGCTCGTCGAGGGTGCCGGGGGTCTGCTGGTACCGATGGGAGAGGGCGGCTGGACCGTGCTCGACCTCGCCGCCGCCCTCGACGCGACGGCCGTCGTCGTCGCCCGCGCCGGGCTGGGCACCCTGAACCACACCGCCCTCACCCTAGAGGCGCTCGACCACCGCGGCGTCCCGGCGCTGGTCGTCATCGGCGCCTGGCCGGCCGAGCCGGAGCTGGTCCACCGCACCAACCTGTCCGACCTGCCCGGCGAGCTGGCCGGCGCGGTGCCCGACGGCGCCGGCGCCCTGGCCCCCGAGCTGTTCCGCCGCGAGGCGCCGCACTGGCTGGCCCCGCAGCTGCACGGGCGGTTCGATCCGGTCGCTTTTCGCTCCCACAGCAAGTAGGGACGACGAAGATCGATCGAAACCGGTACCTTCGGCGCCATGGAATCGATCGTGGGCGACCTGGTGCTCGACACGTCGGCCATCCTGGCGTACACGCAGGGCAAGGCGGGGGTCGAGGAGATGGTCGCGACCGTGGTCGCCGGAGGCGGCACGGTCGTCGTCCCGGCGGTGGCGGTCGCCGAGACGCGCGGTGAGCTCGACTACCGCGAGGAACTGGGCCGGCTCGACGCGCTGGTCACCACCACCGGCGTGCGGGTGGCGCCGCTCGACGGCGCCGACGCCGTCGGGCTGGGCCGGCTCGCGTCGCGGCTGAACAGCACCGTCGGCCTGGCCCACGCGGTCGCCGAGGCCCAGCGCCTCGAGGCCCGGCTGGTCACCGCCCACGGCGCGCACGTGCGCCGCTCGCTGGGCGACCTCAACGGGATCGTGGATCTCTAGCGGGCACGACGGTGGTGCCGGTTCACCCGATCGGGAGCAGGTGCCGCGGCGCGCGCCGCGCGTGCGGCACCGGCTGGCGCAGCACGGCCCGGCGCAGCGCGGACTGCACGGCGACCGGCTCGCCCGACGCGTCGACGACGGTGTAGCCGGCGGCCTCGGGCAGCGCGCGGTACGCGGTGTCGCAGGCCTCGAGGTACGACAGCTCCTCGTGGTCCTTGCCGCGCGCCTCGACCCGCTCCTGGGCCACCACCGGCGGCACCGCCAGGTAGCAGACCAGGTCCGGCTTCGGGAAGACGGCGAACAGGACCCGCGCCCAGCGCTGCCGCCCGCCGCGGACGGTGATGCTCGTGTACTGGCAGTAGGTGTAGCGGTCCATCACCGCCACGGTGCCGGTCAGCCGGGACACCAGCAGCGCGCGGGCGATGACCAGCCAGCGCAGCAGCGTCTCGACCACGAGGAAGCCCCGCACGCCGAGGAGGTCCTCGGCGTCGCGCCGCCCCAGCCGCCGCGCCACCTTGCCGAAGAAGACCCGGCCGGCGGCGTTGCGGTGGTAGCGCGCCGGGGTCCCGGTCGCGGTCAGCCAGTCGGCGAGCCACCGGGCCTGGGTGCTCTTGCCGGCGCCGTCGATACCAATCAGTGCCACTGTACGGATCACCCACCCAACAATAAGGCCGCGGATGTGAAACCGCTGTGAGACCTGGATCCGTGTCAGGCGTCCCGGCAGGCGGCGGCGATGCGGAGGATTGCCTCCGGCAGGAGGCCGGTCGGGATGGAGCCGTAGCCGACGACCAGGCCGGGGTCGGGCCGCGCCGGTGGCTCGGCGTAGAAGGCGGGCAGCGGCTCGACCGCCACCTCGGCCGCCCGCAGCCGGGCCAGCACCGCGTCCAGCGGCAGGCCGGGCGCCGCCCGGAAGGTCAGGTGCAGCCCGGCCGACGACGGCACGAGCGAGAACCACTCGGCCAGGGGACCCCGGGCGGCGGCGGTCAGCAGCTCGTGACGGGCCGCGTACACGCGGGTCACCGCCCGCAGGTGCCGGGCCAGCCGGCCCTCCTCGACGAACGCCGCCAGGGCCAGCTGGGCCGCCGGGTCGCCGTGCCAGTCAGTGATCCGTTTCGCGGCCCACAGCGCGGGGCGCAGGGTGGCCGGCGCGACGAGGAAGCCCAGCCGCAGTGCCGGCAGCAGGGTCTTCGAGAACGAGCCGACGTAGATCACCCGGCCGGCCCGGTCCAGGCTCTGCAGCGGTTCGAGGGGCCGCTCGGAGAAGCGGAACTCGCTGTCGTAGTCGTCCTCGACGACCGCCGCCCCGGTCTCCTCGGCCCAGGCCAGCAGCGCCGAGCGGCGATGCAGCGACATCGCGGTGCCCAGCGGGTACTGGTGGGACGGCGTGACGTAGACGAGTCGCGCGGTGCGGGGCAGCGCGTCGACCACGATCCCCTCGGCGTCGACCGGCACACCCACGACCCGGGCGCCGTGGCTGGCGAAGAGCTGGCGGGCCGGCGGGTAGCCGGGCTCCTCGACCGCGACCACCGTGCCCGGCTCGACGAGGACCCGGGCGATCAGGTCGAGGGCCTGCTGGGCGCCGTGTGTGACGAGCACGTCGCCGGGCGCGGCCCGCACCGAGCGGGACAGCCCGGCGTGCCGGGCGAGGGCCGCGCGCAGCTCGGGGACGCCCGCCGGGTCGCCGTATTCGGCCTGGGCGGCGACCGCGCGGCCCAGCAGCCGGCGCCAGGTCGCGAGCGGGAACAGGGCCGGGTCGGGGTGCCCGGCGCGCAGGTCGAAGCGGGCCGGTGCGGTCGGCCCGAGCTCGTCGACCGGCTCGTCCACCGGCTCGTCGAGCAGGTGCGTCCAGCGCGGCGCCGGCCGCAGCGCGCCGCCGGGGGCCCGGCGGGGCGACGGGCGGGCGGGGCGGAACGCGACGAACGTGCCGGCCCCGGCCCGGCCCTCCAGGAACCCGTCGCCGACGAGGCGGTCGTAGGCGGCGGCCACCGTGTTGCGGGCCACCGACAGGCGGCGGGCCAGCTCGCGGCTCGGCGGCACCCGCTCCCCGGCGCGCAGCCGCCCGTCGAGGATCGCGTCGCGCAGCTGCCGGTAGATGCGGTCGGTGCGGTCGCCGCGGCCTTCGAGGCTGATGTGCAGGTCCATGGCTGGCTTGGCCCAATCGATGTGGCCATGATTGGCGCTTCTGGACGGCCAAGTCCCAACCTAGCGTGATCGGTGTGCTGACCGTCAAACAGGGTGCCGCGCTGAACATCGGGGCCGTGCTGGGGACCGGGGTGATCGCGCTCCCGGCGCTCGGCGCGCAGGTGGCCGGGCCGGCGTCGCTGGTCGCCTGGCTCGCGCTCGTCGTGCTGTCCACGCCGCTCGCCCTGACCTTCGCCGCGCTCGGTGCCCGCTATCCGGACGCCGGCGGGGTGGCGACGTACGTGGCGAAGGCGTTCGGCCCGCGCCTGGCCGCCGTCGTCGGCTGGACGTTCGTCTTCGCCGTGCCGGTCGGCGCGCTGCCCGCGGCCGCGTTCGGCGGCGCGTACGTGTCGGCCGTGGTCGGCGGGGGGTACCGCACGACGCTGCTCACCGCCGGTGCGCTCGTCGTGCTGGTCGCGGCGGCGAACTTCGGGGGCGTGCGGGTCTCCGGCCGGGTGCAGCTCGTCCTGGCCGCGGTGCTCGTCGCGCTGCTGCTTGCGGCCGTCGTGGCCGCCCTGCCCGCCGCCCGCTGGGCCAACCTCACCCCGTTCGCCCCCCACGGCTGGGCCGCGACCGGGCCGGCGATCGCGGTGCTGGTCTGGGGCTTCGTCGGCTGGGAGGCGGTCACCTCGCTGGCCGCCGACTACCGCGACCCGGCCCGGGACGTGCCGCGCGCCGCCTGGATCGCCGTCGGGGTGGTCGGCGCGCTGTATCTCGCGGTCGCCGCCACCAGCCAGCTCGTGCTCACGTCACCCTCGGAGGCGCCGCTCGCCGACCTGCTGGCGCTGCGCTTCGGGGACGGCAGCCGGGTGGTGACCGCGGTCGTGGCGCTGCTGCTGACGGCCGGGGCGATGAACGCGTACTTCGCGGGCGTGGCCAAGCTCGGCGCCGCCCTCGCCCGCGACGGTGCGCTGCCCGGCTGGTTCGCCCAGGGCGCCGGCGCCGGCGAGGTGCCGCGGCGCAGCCTGTCGGCGATCGCGCTGCTCGCCGGGGCCGTGCTCGCCCTGGCGGCCGGGACCGGGCTCGGTCCCCGCCCGCTGATGCTGCTCACGACGGGCTCGTTCGTCGTGGTGTACGTGCTGGGCACGGCCGCGGCCGTGAAGCTCCTGCCGGCCGGGTCGTGGGCCCGCCGGGTCGCCGTCGTCGCCCTGCTCTCGGCGCTCGGGCTGCTCGCCCTCATCGGCTGGTACGTGCTGTGGAGCGCCGTCGTCGCGGCGGCCGCGCTGCTCTACCAGCGGGCCGCCGCGCGGCGCCGGGCTCAGAGGGTGCGGTCGTCGACGATGTGCATGGCGGCCTCCTCGGCCGACGCCGCGCCGCCGTCGATGCCAACGTCCGAGCCGATCTCGTCCTTCTCGTCGTCCTCGCCGTAGCCCTCGTCGGGCGCCACGAGGCGACCGGCCCGCCGGTCACCGACCTCGTCGGTGTCGAAGAACTCGCCGGACTCCGTCGTGTTGCCGAAGTCGTCCAGGTCGAGCCGGGACACCGGGTCGGGCTCCTCCTGCGACAGCCGCTGGTCGAGCGACTCACCCTGCTCGGCCTCCGCCTGGGTGACGCCGAACGCGTTGAGCCCACGCGGCTTCTCCGGCGGCGAGTACCCCTCGTCGAGCGCGTCGTCGAGGCCCCGGTCGGACAGGGTGTCCTGGGCGGACAGCTGACCCTCGTCGTCGGGATCCGGGTCCCAGCTGTCGGTCTCCTGCGTCATGCGCTTCTCCTCGGTGTCCAGTCGTAGGCGCTGACCGGGTACCTACCCCGTCGGCGCCCGAGTTGAGCCTAGACCCGGGTCTTGAGCCGATAGGCCCCGGCCAAATTGGCTAGGCTGCCGAATCGCGGGAGCGCTTGTGTGTGGAAATGAGGTCGGCGTACCGGTGCCCGCTCGCCTTGATCGTGCGCTCCTGGGTCTCGTAGTCGACCCGGACCAGGCCGAAACGCTTGTCGTAGCCGTACGCCCACTCGAAGTTGTCCAGCAGTGACCAGGCGAAGTAGCCGTCGACCGGCGCGCCCCGCAGCACCGCGTTGCGGACCGCCTCCAGGTGCTGCTCCAGGTAGTCGGTGCGCTCCTTGTCCTGGATCTCGCCGGTCGGCTCGACCGTGTCGGCCCAGGCCGAGCCGTTCTCGGTGACGAGGATGCTGCGCGGCCCGTACGTCTTGGCCACCGAGACCAGGATGTCCTCCAGGCCCTTCGCGTAGACCTCCCACGGCATCGCCGTCTCGACCGAGCCGGGCACCGGGATCTGCCGGGCGAACGGCGCGGTACCGGCCGGCTCGTCGACGACGAGCTGGCGGAAGTAGTAGTTGATGCCGAGGAACTCGGTCGGGGCGCCGATGAGCTCCAGGTCACCCGGGCGGACCGGCGGCTCCACGCCGTAGCACTCGACCATGTCGGCCGGGTAGCCACGGCCGAACACCGGGTCGAGCCACCAGCGGTTGACGTGCCCGTCGGCCCGCACCGCGGCCGCCGCGTCCTCGGGCCGGTCGGTGCCCGGCTCGATCGGGCTCAGGTTCAGCACGATGCCGACGTTCGCCGGCAGCGCCGCCGAGGCGCGGATCGCCTGGTTGGCCAGGCCGTGGCCGAGCAGGACGTGGTGGGAGGTGTGCACGGCGCGGGTGAGGTCGCGCTCACCCGGGGCCATCCGGCCCTCCAGGTGGCCGATCCAGGACACGCACAGCGGCTCGTTCACGGTGTTCCAGTCGGCGACCCGGTCACCGAGCCGGCCGGCCACCACCGAGGCGTAGTCGGCGAACGCCTCGGCGGTGGCGCGGCTCGGCCAGCCGCCGGCGTCCTGCAACGCCTGCGGGAGGTCCCAGTGGTACAGCGTGACGAACGGACGGATCCCCTCGGCGAGCACCGCGTCGACGAGGCGGTCGTAGAAGTCGAGCCCGGCCTGGTTCACCTGTCCCACGCCGTCGGGGAAGATGCGCGGCCAGGCCACCGAGAACCGGTACGCGTCGAGGTTCAGCCGCCGCATGAGCGCGACGTCCTCCGGCCAGCGGTGGTAGTGGTCGCAGGCGACGTCGCCCGTGTCGCCGTTGTCGACGGCGCCCGGGATGCGGGAGAACGTGTCCCAGATGGACGGCTTCCGGCCGTCCTCGGCGGCGGCGCCCTCGATCTGGTAGGCCGCGGTGGCGGCGCCCCAGATGAAGCTGGGCGGAAGGGCGGACAGATCCAGCACGGGACGGTTCTCCTCTTGCTTCTACTTGACGGCGCCGGCGGTCAGGCCGGCCACAAAGTACCGCTGGAGGGCGAGGAAGCCGGCGACCACCGGCACGCTCACCACCAGTGACGCGGCCATCACCTGGTTCCAGTACACCTGAAACTGCGTGGAGTAGTTCTGCAGACCGACCGCGAGGGTGCGGCTGTGCTCGTCGGTCATGATCGACGCGAACAACACCTCGCCCCAGGCCGTCATGAACGCGTAGACGGTCACGGCGACGATGCCGGGGACCGCGGTCGGCAGGATGACCTTGAACAGGGTACGCATCGGCCCGGCGCCGTCGACCTGGGCCGCCTCGTCGAGGCCGCGCGGGATCGAGTCGAAGTACCCCACGAGCATCCAGATCGAGAACGGCAGCGAGAACGTGAGGTACGTGATGATCAGTCCGAGGCGCGTCTGGTACAGCTCGAGCCCCACGGTCGTGCTGAGGTTGACATAGATGAGGAACAGTGGCAGCAGGAACAGGATGCCGGGGAACATCTGCGTCGACAGCACCGCGACCGAGAACAGCCCCCGGCCGCGGAAGCTGTAGCGGCTGACCGCGAACGCGGCGAACACGGCGATCGCCACCGAGAAGACGGCGGCGATCCCGGCCACGGCGATGCTGTTGAGCAGGTACTTGCCGAGCGGCACCGTGCTCCACATGTCCACGAACGCCTGGAACGTCGGCGCCGTCGGGATCCAGGTGAAGTCGTCCTGCACGTCCTGGAGCGGCTTCAGCGCCGAGCTGACCATGACGTACAGCGGCACCAGCACGAACAGCGCCAGGAACGACAGCACGACCCATCGGAACAGCCGCTCCACCCGGCCCTCACGCATGATGCCTCCGGCGGTTCGTGACGATCAGGTAGACGGCGGTCACCAGCAGCAGGAACAGCAGCAGCGCCACGGACATCGCCGAGCCGGTGCCGAAGTCCCACGTACTGAACGAGCTGTCGTAGATGTGGATCGATATCAGGTCGGCCTCGGGCGGCGCCGACCGGCCGAACAGCACGTACGGCGTGTTGAAGTCGTTGAACGTCCACAGGAACAGCACCAGGAGCAGCACCTGGTTGATCGGGCGCAGCGACGGCAGGGTCACCGACCGCAGCCGCCACCAGAATCCGGCGCCGTCGATCGCCGCCGCCTCGTACATGTCGGTCGGCACGTTCTGCAGGCCGGCCATGATGCACAGGAACGCGAACGGCCAGGTCCGCCAGACCGACACCGTGAGCAGGGCGAGGAAGCTGTTCTCCCCGATCAGCCAGAACGGCCGGTCGCCACCGGCGCCGCCGGCCAGCCCGAGCTGGTCGACGAGGACGTGGTTGACCAGGCCGGTGTCGCGCTGGAACAGGAAGCCCCAGGTGATGACCGCGGCGTAGACGGGCAGCGCGTACGGGGTGAGGAACAGCGTGCGCAGCAGCGCCCGGCCGCGGAACGGCCGCTGCAGGAACACCGCCGCCGACATCCCGAAGAGCCAGGAGATCCCGACCGAGAGGGTGGTGTACAGCACGGTCAGCCAGAACGAGTGGAACAGCGCGCGGCCGGCCTCGGTGGAGAGGTTGAGCGTCGCCGTGTAGTTCGCGAGGCCGACGAACGGCGCCGTCGACCAGTCCTGGATGTGGAACTGCGTCAGCTCGAGCAGGCTCATCCACACGCCGACCAGCATCGGCACGACGTGGATGGCGATCTCCAGCAGTACCGCGGGAGCCAGCAGGATGTAGGGCAGCTGCCTGCGCAACCTGCGGCGGCGCCGCTTCCTCGGGGCGGCGTGCGGCCGCACGTCCCAGCTGGCGTGCGCCGGCGGGCGGCGACTGCGACTGCTCGTGTAGGTCGTCATGTCAGCCCCGCATCCGTTGCTCGGCGGCCCGCAGCCGGGACCTGACGCTGTCCTCGGTGACCGGCTTGTCGTTCGCCGCGGCCGCGAACAGCTCCTTCATCGTGCTGCCGACGAGGGTCTCGAACTGGCTCTCGGCCGGCACCTGCGGCAGCGGCGCGGCCGTCGCGTTGAGCACCTCGGAGAGCACCTTCTGCTCGGGCGCCTGGAACGCCGGGTCGGCCGCGGCCGCCTTCACCGACGGCAGCGACCCGTACGTGCCGTTCAGGATCACCTGCTCCTCGTCGCTGGTCATGAACTTCACGAACTGCATGGCGCCGTCGAGGTTCTGGCTGCGCCGGAACACCGCGATGTTGATGCCGGCGACCATGCTGTTGACCTTCCGGCTGCCGGCCGGCGGCTGGGCGAGGAACGGCACCGGCGCGACGCCGTACTCCTCGGGGCTCATGCCCTGCGCGCGGAACGCCGACCCGGCGGCCTGCCAGAGCAGCATCGCGGCCTTGCGGTTGGCGAAGTCGGACTGCGACTCGTTCTTGGCGTACTCGGCGTTGCTGGGATTGACGATCTTGTCGACCGCCATCAGGTCGATGTACCGCTTGATCGCCTTGACGTTGGCGGAGGTGTCGAACGTGGGCTTCCCGCTGTCGTCGAACCATTCCCCGCCGTACTGCTGGCTGAAGGTGAAGGCGTGATGCGCGTTCTCCGACGGGTTGGCGCCCTCGATCGCCAGCCCCCACTGCTTGTCCCTGGTCAGCCGCTTGCCGACGACGACCAGGTCCTCCCAGGTCGCCGGCGGGCGCGCGACGCCGGCGTCGGCGAACATCTGCTTGTTGTAGTAGAGCGCGTACGACAGCGAGTACAGCGGCAGCGCGGTCGGCGGCTTGCCGGGCGCACCGGTGGCCGCGAGCGCGGCCGGCACGAACCGGTCCCGCCCGCCGACCTTCGTCATCGCGGCGTCGTCGAACGAGACGAGCGCGTTGGTCGCCTGCAGCGAGGCCGACCAGGTGTTGCCGATGTTGACCACGTCGGGGCCCTTGCCCGAGGTGGCCGCGGCGAGCAGCCGGTTGAGCAGGTCGGACCAGGGCACCACCTCGAGCCGGACGCGGATGCCGGTGCGCTGCTCGAACTTCGCCAGCTCGGGCTGCAGCGTCTGCTTGTCGAACTCCAGGCTGCTGCCCTGGTTGCTGGCCCAGTAGGTGATCGTCCGTCCGTCGGACTCGGTTCGCATGTAGCCGCAGCCCGCGAGGAGGGCGGCTCCGGCGAGCGCGGCGAACTGTCGGCGGGTGGGCACGCTCGTCTGCCTTCTGCTTCTGGTGCGTATCCGTGCGGCGGTGGGGTGTGGCCGCTTTTCTATCGAGACTTAATTAATGTCGCCATTAAAGTGGGACGTCGCTGAGCGCGTCAAGGGCGGGCTCTACAGTGGCGCGCAGGCATCGAAGACGGGGTACACGGCGTGGAAGTGGAGCGGGCGACCAACCGCAGCGTCCGGCAGCGCAACCGGTCCGCACTGCTCACCCGGCTGTTCCTCGACGGCCCCCTGACCCGGCAGGACCTCTCGCGCAGCACCGGCCTGAGCCAGCCCGCGGTGAGCAACGTGGTCGCCGACCTCATCGACGACGGGCTCGTGGTGGAGGCCGGCGCCCTGGAGTCCGACGGCGGCCGCCCGAGCATGATGCTGCGGGTCGCGCCCCGCTTCGGGGTGGTCGCCGGCGTCGACGTCGGCGAGACCCGGGTGCGGGTCGAGCTGTTCGACCTCGCGATGAGCCAGCTCGCCTCGGTCGACCACCCGATCGACCCGGCCGACGCGTCGCCCGCGACGGTGGTGCGGCACATCGAGGCCGGTCTGCGGACCGTCACCGCGCCCTACCCCGACGTCCTCGGCGTCGGGATCGGCGTCTCGGGCATCGTCCAGCAGGGCGAGCCGCTGCAGGTGTACGCGCAGACCCTCGGCTGGGACGGCGTCCCGCTCGGCGCGCTCCTGCGCGAGGTGACCGACCTGCCGCTGTACATCGACAACGGTGCGAAGACCCTCGGCCAGGCCGAGATGTGGTTCGGCGCCGGCCGGGGCAGCCGGCACGCGGTGTTCGCCCTGGTCGGCTCGGGCGTCGGAGCGGCCGTGGTGACGAACGGCGCGACCTACCGCGGCGCGTCGAGCAGCGCGGGGGAGTGGGGCCACACGACGCTGGTGTACGGCGGCCGGCCGTGCCGGTGCGGCTCGCGCGGCTGCCTGGAGGCGTACGTCGGCGCGGAGGGCATCCTGGACCGCTACCGCGCGGCGCTGCGCGGGCACCCGGTCCCGGGCGACGACGAGGAGTCGCAGATCACCGCGCTGGTGGCGGCGGCCGCGACGGGCGGCGGCACCGCCCGCGCCGTCCTGGACGAGACGGCCGGCTACCTGGGCGCGGGCGTGGCCAACCTGATCAACCTGTTCAACCCGGAGCGGGTCGTGCTGGGCGGCTGGACGGCGATGGCGCTGGGCTCGCTGCTCCCGCAGATCCGCGCGTCGGCGTCGCGGCACGCGCTGCGGCAGCCGTACGAGCAGGCCCGGATCGAACTGGGCCAGCTGGGGGTGGACGCGGTGGCGCTGGGCGCGGCGACGCTGCCGGTGGCGCGCCTGCTCCAGGAGGGCGGCACCCGCTCCGAGCGCTGACCGGGCGCCATGATCAAGGGAAACATCCGGCTGCCCGGACAGCCATATCGCTCCCTTGATCATGGTCACCCGGCGCTCGGGCCGACGCCGTCCCGGTGCATGGTCGCCGGCCTTGTGTCGTGCTGGCCTTGGGAGAGCGATCTCCCAGAAGTCCGGCATCCGGGATAAATTACGTCGTAATTGATTGATGTCTTGACGGGTGGGTCACGGCGGCGTAACACTCGTCTACTTGAGAGAGCGCTCTCTCGTACTTGCTGCGCAGCACGACCGGGTACCGCCAACCCCACCCGGTTCGGGAATCCCCGCCAGGTCCCCCGACTGACAGGCAGGATCATGAAATTTCCGCGTTTGTCGCGCTATCCCACGCTCCGGCGCTGGCTCCTCGGCGGCGCCGCCACCCTGATGCTCTCGGTCGGCGTGGCCGTCGTGGCGCTGCCCAACGCCAGCGCCGCCCCGACCCTGCTGTCCCAAGGTAGGCCCACCACTGCCTCCTCCACCGAGAATGCCGGCACCCCCGCCACCGCCGCGACCGACGGCAACACCGGCACCCGGTGGTCCAGCGCCTTCAGCGACCCCCAGTGGATCCAGGTCGACCTGGGGCAGACGGCCAACCTCACCCAGGTCGTCCTCAACTGGGAGGCGGCGTCGGCCAAGGCCTTCCAGGTCCAGGTCTCCGGCAACGGCACCACCTGGACCGACGTCTACACGACGACGACCGGCGCGGGCGGCGTGCAGACGCTCAACGTGAGCGGCTCCGGCCGCTACGTGCGGGTGTACGGCACGCAGCGCAACCTCACCGCGTACGGGTACTCGCTGTGGGAGTTCCAGGTCTACGGCGAGGTCGGGCCGACCAACCCGCCGTCGGGCACCTGCGGGCCGGTCAACCGCGCGATCGGCCGCCCGGTGACCGTCTCCTCCACCGAGAACGCCGGCACGCCGGCGTCGGCGGCCGTCGACGGCAACACCGGGACCCGCTGGTCCAGCGCCGCGGGCGACCCGCAGTGGATCACGGTGGACCTCGGCTCGTCGTATGCGATCTGCCGGGTGGTCCTGCGGTGGGAGGCCGCGTACGCGAGCGCGTTCCAGATCCAGACGTCGAACGACAACGCCGCCTTCACCAACGTGTTCTCGACGACGACCGGCACCGGCGGTACCCAGACGGTCGATGTCACCGGCACGGGACGCTATGTGCGGGTGTACACCACCGCCCGGGCGACCCAGTGGGGTGTCTCGCTGTGGGAGTTCGAGGTGTACGTGCGCGACAACACGCCGCCGAGCAGCAGCCCGCCCACGAGCAGCGACCCGGTCGAGCCGACCGACCCGAAGAACCCCAACTTCGGCCCGAACGTCTTCGTCTACGACCCGTCGCAGGCCGCGGCCGCGCAGACGAAGGTCAACCAGATCTTCACCCAGCAGGAGACGAACCAGTTCGGCACCAACCGCTACGCGGTGCTGTACAAGCCGGGCACCTACACGCAGGACGTCAACCTCGGCTTCTACACGACCGTGCAGGGCCTGGGCCTGTCGCCCGACGACGTGAACCTCAACGGCCACGTGCGGGTCGAGGCGACCTGGTTCGGCGGCAACGCGACGCAGAACTTCTGGCGCGGCGCCGAGAACCTCTCGGTGACCCTGCCCGGCACAGGCAGCGGCATCCAGGTCGAGCGCTGGGCCGTGGCCCAGGCGGTGCCGTACCGCCGCATGCACCTCAAGGGCGCCAACAACCAGATCCAGCTGTGGAACGGTGGCGACGGCTGGGCCAGCGGCGGCCTGATGGCCGACACCAAGGTCGACGGCCAGGTCGTGTCGGGCTCGCAGCAGCAGTGGTACAGCAGGAACAGCGAGTTCGGCAGCTGGGCCGGATCGGTGTGGAACATGGTGTTCCAGGGCGTCACCGGCGCGCCGCCGAACCACTTCCCGAACCCGTCGCACACCGTCATCGGCACCACGCCGGTGTCCCGTGAGAAGCCGTTCCTGTACATCGACGGCACCGGCACCTACCGCGTCTTCGTCCCGGCGCTGCAGACCAACTCGTCCGGCACGACCTGGTACAACAAGACCCCGCAGGGCCAGTCGATCTCCCTCGACCAGTTCTACGTCGTGCGGCCCGGGGTCACCGCGGCCCAGATCAACGCGGCGCTGGCGGCCGGCCGGCACCTGCTGATCACGCCCGGCGTGTACCACCTGAACCAGACCCTGCAGGTCAACAACCCCAACACGGTCGTGCTCGGGCTCGGCCTCGCCACGCTCATCCCGGACAACGGCATCACCGCGATCCGGGTCGCGGACGTCGACGGCGTCAAGCTCGCCGGCATCCTGGTCGACGCCGGTACCACCAACTCGCCCACCCTCGTCGAGGTCGGCCCGGCCGGCTCCGCGGCCGGCCACGCGGCCAACCCGACCTCGCTGCACGACGTGTTCTTCCGCGTCGGCGGCTACATCGCCGGCAAGGCCACGGTCAGCCTCCAGGTCAACAGCAACAACGTGATCGGCGACCACATGTGGATCTGGCGCGCCGACCACGGCAACGCCGGCACCGTCGGCTGGACGGTGAACCCGGCCGACACCGGCATGGTCGTCAACGGCAACAACGTGACGATGGAGGGCCTGTTCGTCGAGCACTACCAGAAGTACCAGGTGATCTGGAACGGCAACGGCGGGCGCACGTACTTCTTCCAGAACGAGATGCCGTACGACCCGCCGAACCAGGCCGGCTGGATGAACGGGGCGACCCGCGGGTACGCCGCGTACAAGGTGGCCGACTCGGTGACCACACACGAGGCCTGGGGCCTGGGCAGCTACTGCTACTTCAACGTCAACCCCGCGGTCGTCGGGGAGCGGTCGTTCGAGGTACCGGTGAAGGCCGGAATCCAGTTCCACAACATGGTCAGCGTCTCGCTCGGCGGCGTCGGCACGATCAACCACGTCATCAACAACACCGCCGGCCCGGCGAACACGGCGAACCAGATCGTGTACGTCACCAGCGGCCCGTAGGTCCACCCTCCCGGTAACACCCGTTCGAGCCGGAAGACCCTCCCGCCCGGGTCTTCCGGCTCGACGGCTGTCCGTCGTCCGGTGGACAACCGGTTCATTCGGTCGATCCTCATGCGTGGTCCGTTCGCGCACGAGGATCGATGCCATGAGGCACATCGAGATTGCCGATCTCATCAAGTCGTACCGGGGGAGGCCGGCCGTCGCCGGCATCGACCTCACGGTCGACGCCGGCGAGGTCTTCGCCCTCCTGGGGCCCAACGGCGCCGGGAAGACGACGACCGTCGAGATCCTGGAGGGCCACCGGCACCGCGACGGCGGCGCGGTGCGGGTCCTCGGCGAGGACCCCGCCACGGCCGGCCGGCGCTGGCGGGCCCGCATCGGCATCGTCCTGCAGACCGCGACCGACGCCGCCGAGCTGTCGGTCCGCGAGACCGTCCGGCACTTCGCCGGCTACTACCCGGCGCCCCGCGACCCCGACGAGGTCATCGCCGCCGTCGGCCTCGGCGACAAGGCGGACGCCCGGCTCCGCACGCTCTCCGGCGGCCAGCGCCGGCGGGTCGACGTCGCCCTCGGCATCATCGGCCGGCCCGAACTGGTGTTCCTCGACGAGCCGACGACGGGCTTCGACCCGGAGGCGCGCCGGCAGTTCTGGACGCTCATCCGCTCGCTCGCCGCGGACGGGACCACGATCCTGCTCACCACCCACTACCTCGACGAGGCCGAGGCGCTCGCGAGCCGGCTCGCCGTCATCGCCGCCGGGCGGATCGTCGCCGAGGGCACCCCGGCCACGCTCGGCGGCCGCGCCCAGGCGCAGGCCACGGTCAGCTGGCGCGACGCCGGCGGGTTCCACGAGGTGCGCACCGACGACCCGGGCGCCGTCGTCGCGCAGCTCCCGCCCGGCGCGGCCGAGCTCAGCGTCACCCGACCCAGCCTCGAAGACGTCTACCTCTCGCTGATCGGAGCCGGCGCATGAGCACGCTCGGACTGGCCCTCGGCCTCTCCCGGGGCCGCGTCGAGATCCTGCAGCTGGTCCGCCAGCGCGACGCGCTGATCTTCACGTTCGCCTTCCCGGCGATCCTCACCGTGCTGCTCGGCGCCATCTTCGACGAGCCGGTGGCGCCGGGCTCGGACACGACGCACAG
Organism: Dactylosporangium sp. NPDC005572; assembly: GCF_040605515.1. Lineage (NCBI taxonomy): Bacteria > Bacillati > Actinomycetota > Actinomycetes > Micromonosporales > Micromonosporaceae > Dactylosporangium > Dactylosporangium sp. NPDC005572. Next base: position 96,979 of record NZ_JBEXCY010000009.1, read on the forward strand.
TCAGGTGTTCGCGGCCGGGATGATCGCGTACGGCATCCTCTCCACCGCGTTCATCAGCGTCGGCATCGGCATCGCGGTCGACCGCTCCGACGGCACGCTCAAGCGCCTCCGCGGGACGCCCGCGACCGCCTGGTCGTACTTCACCGGCAAGATCCTGCTCGTGCTCTTCGCCGCGGTCTGCGAGACCGTGCTGCTGGTGGCCGTGGGCGTGGCGCTGTTCGGCCTGCGGCTGCCCTCCGCGTCGGGCTGGCTCACGCTCGGCTGGCTCCTCGTTCTGTCGGTGGTCGCCTGTACCCTCCTGGGCATCGCGGCATCGTCGCTGGCCCGGTCGGCCCGCAGCGCGCCCGCCGTGCTCAACCTGCCCGTCCTCGTGCTGCAGTTCACGTCCGGCATCTTCGTCCACATCACGTCGCTCCCGGCGGCGATGGTCAACGTCTCGGCAGTCTTCCCCGTCAAATGGATGGGCCAGGGATTCCGCTCGGTGTTCCTGCCCGACGCACTCGCGGCGCAGGAGGTGGCAGGATCGTGGGAGCACGGCAGGACCGCGCTCGTGCTCGGCGCCTGGTGCCTGGCCGGGCTGGCGCTGAGCCTGCTGACGTTCCGGTGGAACGACCGCCGGTGAGGCGCCGGCACTGGGACGCGTTCTACGTCGTGGCCGTCGGGTCCGTGGTCGGGTTCCTGCTCTCCGACCCGGGCCCCGGCTCGCCGGCGGCGACGGTGCTGCTGCTCGTCGCCCTCGGCTGGTATGCGGCCTACGGCCGCGCCGGGATGTTCGGCCCGGTCGGCGAGGCGCGGCGGTGGACGTTCGTCGCCGTCCTCGGCGTGCTGTTCCTCACCGCCGTCTGGCTCGACCACACCAGCTCGTTCGCGCTGTTCGGGTACGGCCCGATGGTCTTCATGACCCTGACGATCCGCCCGGCGGTCGCCGTCGTCGCCACCCTCGACCTGCTGCCGATCGGCATCGCCCTGCTGCGCGACGGCACGACCGCCAAGGTCCACGGGCTGCTCCCGGTGACCCTGCTGGGGCTCGCCTTCGCCGTGCTCATCGGCACCTACGTCGACCGCCTCACGAAGCAGAACGAGGAGCGCGCCGCGATGATCGCCGAGCTGTCCGCGAGCCGCGCCGAGGTGGCCCGGCTGTCCCGCGAGGCCGGGGTGGCGGGGGAGCGGGCCCGGCTCGCCGCCGAGATCCACGACACCCTGGCCCAAGGCTTCACCAGCATCGTCGCGCTCGCCCAGGCCGCCGAGTCGCAGCTGTCGACCGACCCGGCGGCGGCCGCCCGGCGGCTCGACCTGGTGGTGCGCACCGCCCGCGACAACCTGGCCGAGGCGCGCACCCTGGTCGCCGCGCTCGCCCCGGCCGACCTGCACGCCTCCGGCCTGGCCGCCGCCGTCCGCCGGCAGGTCGACCGCCTGGCCGAGGAGACCGGCATCGGCACCGAGCTGCACCTGGCCGACGGCTCCGACACCGTGCCGACCGCCGCGCAGGTCGTCGTGCTGCGCGCCCTGCAGGAGGCGCTGACCAACGTCCGCCGCCACGCCGCCGCCCGCACCGTGACCGTGCGCCTGGACCTCCCGCCGGGCGCCCTGACCCTCACGGTGGCCGACGACGGCCGCGGCTTCGACCCGGCGGGCGGCGCCGGCTTCGGCTTACCGGGCATGCGCGCCCGGGCCGAGCAGGTGGGCGGCTCCCTCGCCGTCGACAGCGCCCCCGGCCGCGGCACGACGCTCCGCCTGGAGGTGCCGGCGTGATCACGGTGCTGCTGGTCGACGACCATCCGGTGGTGCGCGACGGGCTGCGCGGGATGCTGCAGGCCGACCCGGAGCTCGCGGTGGTCGGCGAGGCCGGCTCGGGCGACGAGGCGGTGGTGTCGGCCCGCGCGCACCGCCCCGACGTCGTGCTCATGGACCTGCGGATGCCGGGCCTCGACGGCGCCGGGGCGACCGGCCGGATCCTGGCCGAGCTGCCGTCGACGAAGGTGGTGGTGCTGACGACGTACGACACCGACGCCGACATCCTGCGCGCCGTGGAGGCCGGGGCGTGCGGCTACCTGCTGAAGGACGCCACCCGCGCCGAGCTGACGGCGGCGGTCCGCGCGGCGGCCCGCGGCGAGACCGTCCTGGCCCCGGCGGTGGCCGGCCGGCTGGTCCGCCAGGTCCGCAACCCGCCGGCACCCGCACCGGCCCTGTCCGCCCGCGAGCTCGAGGTGCTCCGCCTGGTCGCCACCGGCCGGACCAACGCCGACATCGGTCGCGCGCTGCACATCAGCGAGGCGACCGTGAAGACCCACCTGCTGCGCACCTTCACGAAGCTGGACGTCAGCGACCGCACCGCGGCCGTGACGACCGCGATGTCGCTGGGCCTGCTCTGACCCCCGGTGCGGTCAGCGGCCGAAGTCGTGGATGGCCGTGCTGTGCTCGCGGCGGACGAAGCGCAGGTCGCGCAGGATCACCGCCGTCGCCATCACCACCAGCACCGCCACCAGCTGGGTCACCGCCATCCAGTGGCCCAGCGGGATCGCGGCCAGGACGCCCAGGGCCGCCACGACCCGGTACGTCGCGCCCGGCAGGCCCAGGAGGGTCAGGAACCAGGCGTGGCCCAGCAGGAAGCCCGCGGCGCCCGCGCTCAGCATGACGGCGTCGGGCCAGTGCAGGGGCTCCGTCGCGTGGCCCACCGACAGCTTCACGCCGACGGCGGTGAAGACGATGCCGGCGATGAGGAAGTAGTGGGCGTAGCCCCAGGCGTTCACCGCCACGCGGGCCCGGCGGGCCGGGTCGGCGATGGCCTCCAGGGCGTGCTCGGCACGCACCTCGTCGCCGGAGAAGTAGTTCCAGTACAGGTAATACGCGATCGCCAGGCCCAGGACGGCCACCGCCAGGGTGCCGCCGTTGAGCTCGACGCCGGCGAAGGCCAGGCCGATCGCCACCACCGACTCGCCGATGGCGACGATCACCACCAGGCCGTGCCGCTCGACGAAGTGGCCGGACGCGATCTGCCAGCCGTCCATGCGCTGCAGGTATGGCGCCACGATGATGATCGTGAGGGCCGCCGCCCACAGCCCGTAGCGCCAGCCGCCCGGGAGCAGGCCACCCGCCAGGACCAGCGCCGCGGCCGAGCCGTTGATCGGGACCAGGCGGCCGATCGCGCGGCCGATCGAGGCGTTGTCGTCGGCGTGCAGGAACAGCGTGGCGTGCACGACGGTCACCGCGAGGTAGCCGACCGCGAAGGCCCAGCCGTCGCTGCCGAACGCCTCCGGGACCGCGAGCGCCATGACCAGGAAGCCGGCCATCCCGGTCAGCAGCAGGGTGCGGCGGGTCGTGCTGCTCGGGGCGACGGCGTTGGTGAGCCAGGCATAGCCGCCGTACATCCACCAGATCAGGCCCAGCATGAGCAGCACCCGCACGGCGTGCACGGCGTCGACGTGCCCCACCATCGCCTTCGCGAGCTGGGTGACCGTGAACACGAACACGAGGTCGAAGAACAGCTCGATGGTCGACACGCGCGGCGCCCGCCCGGCTCTCGTCACGCGCTCACCCTATAGCCCCACCCGTACCGCCAGCACCGACAACTTTTCTTGTCTTGACAATCGAACTTGTCGGTGACTACGGTCGAGGCATGTTCGAAGTGGGAGTCATCGAGGAGCCCGCCGCGGCCGAGGTGGCGCTGGACCCGATCCGGGCGCGGCTGCTCGCGCTGCTGGCCGAGCCGCACTCGGCGACGAGCCTCGCCGCGATCGTCGAGCTGCCCCGGCAGAAGGTGAACTACCACCTCAAGACCCTGGAGCAGCACGGCCTCGTCGAGCTGGTCGAGGAGCGGCGCAAGGGCAACGTCACCGAGCGGGTCCTGCGCGCCACGGCGTCGTCGTACGTCATCTCGCCGGCCGTGCTGTCCGCGGTACAACCGGATCCCGCGCGGTCGCCCGACCGGCTGTCGGCGCGCTGGCTGCTCGCCCTCGCCGCGCGGCTCGTGCGGGAGGTCGGTCAGCTCATCACCGGCGCCGAGCGGGCCGGCAAACCCGTGGCCACGTTCGCGCTCGACGGCACTATCCGGTTCGCGTCCGCCGCCGACCGGGCGGCGTTCGTCCAGGAGCTCACCGCCACCGTCGGCGCCCTGGTCAGCCGGTACCACGACGAGCGCACCCCCGGGGGCCGTGACCACCGGGTCATCATCGCCATCCACCCCAGCATCACGAAGGAGACCAGTCATGACCGGCCATGAGTTCGAGCTGACGCACGACATCACCCTCGACGCGACCCCGGAGCAGGTCTGGGACGCGATCGCCACCGGGCCGGGCATCGACTCCTGGTTCATGGGCCGCAACCAGGTCGAGCCGGGCGAGGGCGGCGCGGCCTCGATGGAGATGCCCGGCTACACCGGCACCTCGACGATCACCGCGTGGGAGCCGGGCCGCCGGTTCCGCTACGAGACCCCGGTCGCCGAGGACGGCTCGTGCATGGCGTTCGAGTACCTCATCGAGGGCCGCGACGGCGCCGCCACCGCGCTGCGCATGGTGCACAGCGGCATCCTCACCGGCGACTGGGAGGACCAGTTCGACGCGCTGAAGAAGGGCAACCCGCTCTACCTGCGCTCGCTCGCCGAGTACCTCAAGCACTTCCCGGGCCGCACCGCCGTCCCGGTCACGACGTTCGGCCCGCAGCAGGCCGACGGGGACGCGGTGTGGGCCGGCATCACCGCGGCGACCGGCCTGTCGAAGGACGTCCGCGAGGGCGACGCCGCCCGCCTCACCCTCGGCGACCGCCAGGTCGACGGCGTCGTCGACATCGTGGTCGAGCCCAGCTTCCTCGGCATCCGCACCGGCGACGCGCTGCTGCGCTTCGTCGGCCGCGACGGGTTCATCCTCACCGGCCACCACGTCTTCGCCGACGTCGACCCGGACGAGGCCGAGCAGACCTGGTCGGCCTGGCTGGCGGCGGTCTACGCCTGAGACCGCCCACGGCGCGGTAGCGTGGCCCGCGTGGGAGCCGCGCAGAAGATCGACGAGCTGGCGTACGCCGCGTACCTGCAGGCGCACACCGAGCCGCTGGAGCCCGACGCGAGCTACACCGAGGTCCACCTCGACGGGGTGGAGGCCGACGGCGTGGACGCGGCGTACGCCCGGTTCGTCGAGTCGGCGTTCGAGGGCGTCACGCTCACCGAGGGCAGCCTCGACCACAGCCGGTTCAGCGACGTGTGGGTGAGCCGCAACCGGTGGGTCGGGGTGAAGGCCGCCGAGGCCGAGTGGCTCGACGTCACCGTGCTCGACAGCGTGCTCGCGGGGGTGCAGGCCTACGGGAGCCGGCTGCGGCGGGTCGTCTTCCAGCGCTGCAAGATCGACAGCCTGAACCTGCGCGGGGCCACGCTCGTCGACGTCGAGTTCGACGGCTGCGAGCTCAACGAGCTCGACTGCGCCGGGGCCAGCCTCACCAACGTCACGTTCGCCGGCAGCGCCGTCAAGCGGGCCCGGTTCGGCGGCGTCAAGCTCAAGAAGGTCGACTTCCGCGGCGCGCGCGAGCTCGACGTCGCCGACGGGGCCGACGCGCTGCGCGGCGCGATCATCGACGAGCGGCAGCTGTTCGACCTGGCCCCCGCCCTGGCGGACGCCCTCGGGATCGAGATCAGGTAGCCCCTCGCCGGCCCGGAGCCGCCGGGCCTCTCGGGCCTGTCCGGAACCTCACGCCGACGCCAGCAGCCGCAGCGCCGCCCGGACCGGCAGCCGTTCGACGGTGTGCTCGAACGAGGTCTCGCCGAGGCAGAACCGCTCGAACATGCGCCAGCCCGGCGGCGTGCGCAGCATCGCGTGGAACAGCCCCGGCCGCCGGGTGAACGCCACCAGCAGCCGCCGCCCGGCCCGCATCCCCGGGACGAGCTGCGCCTCCACGCCCCGCACGTACCCGTCGAGGTCACCGTCCGCCGCCGCCGCGCCCGCCAGGGCGCCCGACCGCACCGCGAAGCTGATCCCCTCGCGGGTCCACGGCTCGAGCAGGCCCCCCGCGTCGCCGGCGACGATCACGCGCCCCTTGCGCAGCGGCGACGCCTCGGTGCGGCAGCGCGTCAGGTGCCCGGAGTCGTGGATCGGCTCGATCCCGCCGAGCCCGAGGCGGTCCACGAACGCGCGCAGGTACGCCTTGGTGCGCTCACCGTCGCCGCGGGCCGAGATGACCCCGACGGTCAGCACGTCACCCTTCGGGAAGACCCACGCGTACGAGCCCGGCAGCGGCCCCCAGTCGATGAGCAGCCGGCCCCGCCAGCGCTCCCGCTCGGCCGGCCCGACCGGCAGCTCGACCTCCAGCCCGAGGTCCACCTGGTCGTACTCGACGCCGACGTGCCGCGACATGATGCCCGACGAGCCGTCGGCGCCCACGACCACGCCGGCGCGGACCGTGCCGCCGTCCGCGAGCCGGATGCGCACCCCGGCGTCGTCCTGCTCGACGGCGCGGGCCGCGGTCGCCTGCAGTACCGTGGCGCCCGCGGTCTCGGCCGCGACCCGCAGCGCGTCGTCGAACTCCGGCCGCTGCACCATCTGCAGCAGCGGCGCGCGGCGCGCCGTGCGGGTGAACCCCCGCCGCCCGTCGTGCGTGAACTCACACCGGTCGATCCGGTCACTCGCCGGGATGGCGATCCGGTCACCGATCGCGGCGACGGTGAAGCCGATCAATCCCCCGCCACAGGTCTTGTACCGCGGATGCACGGCCTTCTCCAGCACCACCGTCCGCGCCCCGCGCCGGGCGGCCTCGTACGCGGCCGACAGCCCCGCCGGCCCACCACCCACCACCGCCACGTCCCACTCGTCGACCGTCACGGGGAGAGACTAGGGCGTCGGCCGGAGGTGTCACCGGCTGTTCTGATGGCCCTATGGCTGTATGATGACGGTGTGACTGGAGCCGGGCGCCGAGTGCGGGGTCCCGCCAAGGCGCCGCCATGGCGATGGGATGGCCCGGTGTCCGTGATGCGGCTGCCGTTGGACGTACACGACCCGACCGTGCGATGTCATGTCGAGCGCGTGTTCAGGGCCGCGTTCAATGTGCGCCGGGCGGTGCAGCGGGAGGCCCGCACGAGATTGACCGGATACGCGGCGGCGCATCGAGCTCGAGCCGCGGCCGGGGCGGCCGTGGTGCGGGATCGGTTGGGACTGACCCGGGCCGGGTTGGAGCAGGCGGCGTACCGGCATCTGGATCGGGCCGGGCACCTGCGCCGCCATCTGACCAAGGCCCTGGCGATGCACGGCGCCGACCTGGTCTGGCGTGCGGTGGAACGACACCTGTTCCCTGATGCGGGTGGGCGGCGCTACGGTGCGCCGAAGGTCGGCCGGTGGTGGGACTTCCGCACGATCCCGGGGCGAGCGCGCTCCCACACCAAGGTCCGCAAGTGGGAGACGTTCCGGCTCGTCGGCACCCTGCCCGGCCACCTCGCCAGGTTCGACCGGGGCGGCCGGCTGTGGCAGCCGAGGCGGATGCCGGCCGTCGCCCCCGTGCGGTCGTGGTGGGACCACGTCGGGCCCTTCGCGGTCGTCCTGACCGGCACCGGCCGCCGTGACCTGGTCCTCCCTGTGCGGCTGCCACAAGGCCCCGGACGCCGGCCGGTCCTGGAGCATTACCTCGCCGATCCGGACCGCTGGCACAAGATCGACCTGGTTCGCCACCCCGACCCGGGTGCGCCGGGTGGATGGCGGTACGAGGCGCACCTGATGATCCTCGGCCCCGGCCACACATCACCCGAAACGGCCGCCCGGCAAGAACTGGCAGCGGCCCTGTCGAGGCGCGGTGGGGTGGACGTCAACGTCTCCAACGTCGCCGTCGTCTCCGTCCCCGCCGCAGGTGTTGCCGGCGATGGGTTGCGGATCACCAGGATCGCCGCGAGCAGCGTCGATATGGACCGCCTCGCGGCGGAGCGGCTGCGGCAGCGACGACGCAACCGGGCCCTCCAGCGTTCCCGGCGAGCTGCCAACGCCCGGCAGTACCGGCTCTCGCCCGGTCAGCAGCGGAGGGCCGACCGGCGGCGGGCCGTGGGCCTGCGGCCGGTGTCTGTCCCGGTGCCGGCCGGGGTGCGGATCGCCACCGCGGCCGGAGTACCGGTGCAGGCCTACCGTCACGATCAGCTCTCCGCCACCTATCGCCGGCTGCGTGCCGAGGCCGCCGCCGACGGCGAAGCCCGTACCCGAGCCCGGCGGGCCCGGGCCCGGATCATCGCTGCCGACGTCGTTGCCGTTCACGGCGCCAACCTCATCGTCGAAGACACCGACATGCGCGGGTGGGCGCGGCGCTGGGGACGCGGGATCTACGCCTTCACCCCAGGCATGCTGCTCGCCGCTCTCCACCGCGAAACCAGTCGGGTCGCCGTCCTCGCCCGTACGGGTGCGCTGGTGCGGGCCGGGACCCGGCACACCGCCTGGACCCAGCATTGCCTCTGCGGCAACCGTGTGCCGAAACAGCTCCGCAACCGCCGTCACTCCTGCCCGGACTGCGGGCTCACCGGCGACCGCGACCTCGTCGCCGCGCTCGTCGGCGCCCACACCACCCTCACCGAACCCCGTGTGCCGGGCTCCGCCCGCATCGACTGGCCCGCCGCCCAGCACACCCTCATCACCCTCGGCGTAGCCGCCATCAACGAAGGGCTGCAAGAGGCCCTGACCGAGTCAACCGGAACCCCCCGCCCGCACCGTCCCGGTGCCCGGCGGCCGCAGCGCGGCACCCGCAACCGGTGCCGGCGTGCTCGGCGAACCATCGGGAACGACGCCCTCGACAACGCCGGCCACGGCCCGCCCGACCGGGTGGGACCACGCCGGACCGACGAGGCGCACGCCCCGGGCTGCTGCGCGAGCCGATCATCGGCTGGTGACGCGGGTCTTCTTGGCCAGGTGACTTTGGCCTCCTGTGACGCGGACATCAACCGTTCGGGTGACGGATCTGCTTCACTTCGACTATGTCCGTGATCGACCATCTGATTCACGAGAACGCGCGGTACGCCGAGTCGTTCCCGGGGCCGCGGCCGTTGCGGCCGAAGTTGCGGCTCGCCGTGGTCGCGTGCATGGACTCGCGGCTCGACCTGTTCGGCGCGCTGGGGCTGGAGATCGGCGACGCCCACCTGATCCGCAACGCGGGCGGGCTGCCGACCGAGGAGGTGCTGCGGTCGCTCGCGCTCAGCCAGCGCAAGCTCGGCACCCGCGAGATCGTGATCCTCCACCACACCGAGTGCGGCATGGAGGGCCTCGACGACCAGGAGTTCCGGGCCGAGCTCGCCGCCGAGAGCGGCCGCGAGCCGGGCTGGGACGTGCCGGGCTTCACCGACCTGCACGACACCGTACGCCAGTCGATCCGCACCGTCCGCGAGTGCGCGTGGCTGCCGCACCGTGAGGACGTGCGCGGCTTCATCTTCGACGTCGCCACGGCCAAGATCGAAGAGGTGGTCTGACGCCGGCCGGCTCGTACGTCGTCACCGGCGGTGGCCGCGGCATCGGCCGTGCGATCGCCGAGCGGCTGGCGGCCGACCCGGCGGTGCACGTCGTCGTGCTCGACACGGCGGCGGACTGGCCCGACGGCGACCGCGTGTCGGCGGTGCTCGGCGACGCCGGTGACGACGCGGTGGCCGAGCGCGCCGCCGACCGGGCGGAGCGCGTGGCGCCGCTGGCCGGGTGGGTGAACAACGCTGCCGTGTTCCGCGACGCCTGGCTGCACGAGCAGCCCACGGCCGACATCGTGCGGCTCGTCGCCGCGAACCTCGCCCCTGCCGTCGCCGGCTCGGCCGCCGCGGTCCGCCGCTTCCTGGCCGCCGGGACGGGCGGCGCGATCGTGAACGTGTCGTCGCACCAGGCGCAGCGCGCGGTGCGGGGCGCGCTGCCGTACGCGACGGCGAAGGCCGCCCTGGAGGGCCTCACGCGGGCATTGGCGGTCGACTATGGCCAGGCGGGCATCCGGGTCAATGCGGTGGCATTGGGTTCGATCGATACTGAGAGATCCATCGAGTACCTCGGGAGCCGGCCCGCGGCCGCCGCCGAGCTGGGCCGGCTGCACCCCCTCGGCCGCACCGGCACGGCGGAGGAGGTGGCGGCCGCGGTGGCGTTCCTGCTGTCGGAGCAGGCGGCGTTCGTCACCGGCGCGGTCCTGCCGGTCGACGGGGGCCGCGCCGCCCGCGGCGCCGACCCCGAGGAGCGCTGAGGAGCGCCGCGAGCCGCCCGCGCGGACCGCCTGGCCGAGTCGGTGTCGGGCGGAGGCGTCCGCGCGGGCCGCTCGGCCGGCTGGTGTCGGGCGGAGGCGCCCGGGCGGGTCGGTGTCAGGCGTAGACGCCCGCGCGGACGGCCTGGCCCAGCAGGACGAGGGCCTCGGCCAGCCCCGGCGGGGCGCCGCCCGCGAGGAGGTGGGCCCGGTACGCGTCGTCGTCGAGCAGCACCGGCTCGACCGGGCGGCCGAGGTGCGCCGCGAAGCGGGCCGCCAGCGCGGCGGCGTCCAGCGCGACCGGGCCGCGGACCTCGACGACGCCCTGCGGGGCTCCCAGCAGTACACCGGCCGCCACCGCCGCACAGTGATCGCGGTCCACGTAGGCCACCCGGCCAGGGCCCGTGTTCGTCACGTGCCGGCCCGTCGCCGCGGTGACCGCCTCGGCCGCCGCGAGACCCTCCGTGTACAGGTTGTTGCGCAGCGCGGTCCAGCCGGCACCGCACGCGCGCAGGTGGGCCTCCGTCTCGCGGTGGGCCGCGTTGAGCAGGTCGGGCGGGCCGTCGCAGCCGGTCAGGGACGTGTACACCACGTGCCGTACACCCGCTGCCACCGCCGCGTCGATCGCCGCCCGGTGCTGGGCGGCCCGGTGGCTGTTGTCGCGGTGGTCGGTGCTCACGATCAGGGCCGCCGCGGCGCCGGCGAACACGGACGGGCCGATGTCGTCGAAGTCGGCCTGCCGCACCTCGATCGGTGTCTGCGTCCCGCGCCGGGAGGGGTCGGGCGAGGCGGCCACGACTGACGGGCGACGGGTCACGGCGATCACCGTGGCCCGGTCCGCCAGGTGGCGGACGACCGCGCTACCCAGGGCGCCCGCCGCGCCCGTCACCGCCACGACTGGAAATCGATTGCTCACAGCGATCATCGTCGGCGAGCATCCCCGCGGCACGGAAGTAGGCACTTCCGACTGCCTCAGGCACACGGGAGGAACCATTGGACTCCGACGAGATCCGAGATCTGCTGCTGCCGCCGGGGGCCGCCGTCACGGAGACGATGCAGCGCATCTGCCCGCTGCGCGACACGCTCGACCGGATCGGTGACCGGTGGACCGTGATCGTGGTCGTGCTGCTGCGCCGCGGGCCGCTGCGGTTCACCGAGCTGCGCAAGGCGGCCGAGGGGATCAGTCAGCGGATGCTGACGCACACCCTGCGGGCGTTGGAGCGTGACGGTCTCGTCACCCGGACGGTGTACGCCACGGTGCCGCCGCGGGTCGAGTACGCATTGACGCCCGTCGGTGTGGAGCTGACCGGTCCGCTGACCGGGCTGCTGCACTGGTCGGTACGCCACCAGGAGGCGGTGCTCGCGTCGCGGACGGCGTACGACGGGGGTTCCGCCGAGGGGAGCGGACCGGTCCGCGCGGGTGGTTGATGCGGCACGATCAAACCCATGCGATACGGGGGCCGACTCAACCGCCTCGAGTTCACCGCGCTCATCGACCAGCAGGCCAACCGCATCCGGGCGAACGCCACCACGCTGCCGCTGTGGGGGCCGGCCGGCTGGACCGGGCCGTGCCGGATCGGCGCGTGGGGCTGGGAGAACGAGCGGCTCGTGCACGCCGGGCTGCTGTTCGGCGACGCGGTCGCGGGCGGCGCGTGGATCGAGGTGGTCACCACCGCCGGGCCGCCGATGCCGCTGCTCATCGACGTGCGGATGGCGGCCGCGGACGAGCCGCCGCACGACGACCACGCGTTCGAGCGGGCGCTGCGGGCCGCCTCGGCCCCGGCGCCGCATCGGGTCGGCATCGCCGTCGACGGCAGCCCCAAGCCGTTCGACCACTGGCCGTCGCACTCGCTGGGCCGCGACCTCGGTACCGGCTGGCTGGCCACCCTCGACGAGGTGCCGGGGCTGCTGCTGCGGGTGTCCGGCCTGACGCCGGCCGAGGTGGGCCTGGCCCGGGTCGGCGACGTCGAGCCGCACCTGGTCGGGACCCGGGCGCACCTGCTGGCCGGCTACGACGCCTACGGCGCCGGCTGACTCACCAGCGGGTGGCGAGGGCCTGCGCGAAGTTCACCCGCTGGAGGGCCTCGGCCGCGTGCAGCGGGGAGTACACGATCTCCTGCGCCATGTAGTGATACGGCCCCGACTGGATCGACACGATGAGCGGGCCCGACATCGTGTGCGTCCTGGCCGTCAGGAACAGCAGGCCGAGCAGCATGAACAGGCTCAGGCCGCAGGTGAACGGGGCGAAGATGACGCCGAGCACGGAGAAGATGACGGCGAGGGCGATGCCCCAGCCCGCGGTCGTGGTCATCGGGATCGGCTGCGACACGACCATCCACCGGCTGCCCTGGATCGGGAACACGCCGATCGGGGTGTAGATCGCCACGCCGTCGACGCGAACGTCGCCGATCTGGACGTCCGGGCCGTTGTACGCGGGGGAGCCGCTGAACGGGATGGGCAGGGTCACGGATGCATTGTGGCCCGGGGCCGCCACGGCTGTCAGCCGCCGTCCGTCAGGTCCGTCCGCTCGGCCAGCGCGGCGACCAGTTCGGTCAGCCGGTGCGCGACGGCCGGCGCGCGGCCGGGGTGCCAGGCGGCCACCGTTTCCGCCAGGTCGCCCTCGATCGGCACGAACACCACGCCGGTGCGCCGCAGCGTGCGCGCCGACGCCGCGAGCCGGGTGACCCCGGCCCCGGCCGCGACCAGCCCGAGCAGGTTCGGCACGGTCGTCGCCCGCTGTACCACCCGGGGCGTGAACCCGGCGGCGGCGAAGTCCCGGTCGTACTTGTCGTGCCACGGCGGCCAGGACGCCCGCGGGGTCAGCACCCACGCCTCCCCGGCCAGTTCGGCGAGCTCGACCGACGCGCGGCCGGCGAGCGGGTGGCCGGCCGGCAGCACCGCGCACACCGGCTCGGTGACGAGCGTGCGGGTGGCGAGGTCGGGCACCAGCGGGGGCCGGGTGAACGCCAGGTCGAACGAGCCGTCGCGCAGCCCGGCGACGAGCGGCTCGATCGCCGGGTCGGCGGTGGTCAGCTCGACGCCGGGCAGCCGCTCCCGGGCGACCCGCACCACCGGCGGGAGCATGTAGCCGGCGGTCGATGCCAGGAACGCCAGGCGCAGCCGCCCGGCGGCCCGCCGCACCGCGGCCACGGCCTCGTCGGCGCGCTCCAGCACCGCTCGCGCCTCGGCGAGGTACACCAGGCCGGGCTCGGTGAGCCGGGTGCCGCGGGTGTCCCGGTCGAGCAGCCGCACGCCGAGCAGCCGTTCGAGGCGCCCGATCTGCTCGGACAGCGACTGCTGCGCGATGTGCAGCTCCCGGGCCGCCCTGGTGAAGCTCAGGTGGGTGGCGACGGCGACGAAGTAGCGCAGCTGGCGCAGCTCGGGCTGGCTCACAGGTTCAGACTGTAACCGCCCCGGCCGATCGGTGTTGGCCGCCCGGCGGGCGGGGCGACCAGGCTGGACGCATGAAGGTCTGGCTCATCACCGGCTGCTCCGCCGGTTTCGGCGCGGAGATCGCCCGCGCCGCCCTTGCCGCCGGCGACCGCGTCATGGCGACCGCCCGCCGCCCGGAGACGCTCGACTTCCCGCACACGGCCCGGCTCGACGTGACCGACCCGGCGTCGGTCGACGCGGCCGTCAAGGCGACGCTCGCCGAGTTCGGCCGGATCGACGTGGTCGTCAACAACGCCGGCTACGGCTCGGTCGGCGCCGTCGAGGAGATCGACCCGGCCGACCTGCGCGCGCTCATGGACGTGATGTTCTTCGGGGCGCTCACCGTCACCCAGGCGGTGCTGCCGCACCTGCGGGCGCAGCGCGGCGGGACGATCGTGCAGATCAGCTCGATGGGCGGGCAGCTCGCCCCGCCCGGCTACGGCGCCTACTGCGCGGCCAAGTTCGCCCTCGAAGGGCTGTCGGAGGCGCTGCACGCCGAGGTCGCGCCGTTCGGCGTGCGGGTCGTCATCGTCGAGCCGGGGGCGTTCCGCACCGAGTTCGGCGGCGCGCGCATGCACCGCTCGCGGGTCATCCCGGAATACGCGGTGTCGACCGGGGCCACCCGCGCCGCCGTCGACGCGATGGACGGCACCCAGCCCGGCGACCCGGCCGCGGCGGCGCGGGCGATCCTCGAGATCGCCGCCGCGGTCTCTTCCCCTGGGCCGGGGCCTTCGGCTCCTGGCCGTCCGAGCCCCCCGTTGCGACTGGCGCTCGGCGACGACGCGGTCGACGCGATCCGCGCGCAGCACCAGCGGCTGCGCGCGGACCTCGACGCGTGGGAGGGGCTCAGCCGCTCGACATCATGGCGTTGAGCTCGCCGTAGCCCATCGCCCCGGCGAGCGTGGTGTAGGTGCCCTTGCCCTGCGCCTCTTCGGCGGCCCGGCGGGCCAGCGTGTAGGCGGCCTCGGCGACCCACGAGCCGAGGCTGAGCCGCGCCACACCGAGCGCGCCGAGCTCGGCCACGGACGGGGTGTCCGGCTGGGCGAGGATGTTCAGCGGGGCGGGGATCGCCGCGACCAGCGCCGCGATCGTGTCCGGATCGGCCACGCCGGGGACGAAGACGCCGGTGGCGCCCGCCGCCAGGAACGCCGCCGCCCGTTCGGCGGTGGATTCGACAGTACCGCCGCCGCGAAGGTAGGTGTCGATCCGCGCGTTGATGTAGAGGTCGACGCCCACGGCATCGGCGGCGGCGCGCGCGGCGGCGATCCGCTCGGCCTGCCCGGGGATGTCGCGCAGGCCGGTGCCGGCGTGGCGGACGGTGTCCTCCAGGTTCACCCCGATCGCGCCGGCGGCGAGCACGCCACGGATCGTGGTGGCCACCTCGTCCGGCGTGGCGCCGAACCCGGTCTCGATGTCGGCGGTGACCGGCACGTCGCCCGGCACCGCGGCGACCACCCGCGCGAGGTGGTCGAGCATCGCGTCCCGCGTCAGCGCGTCGCCGTCGGGCACGCCGAGCGTCCAGGCGACCCCGGCGGAGGTGGTCGCGACGGCCTTCGCGCCGGTCGCGGCGACGACGCGGGCCGAGGCGGCGTCCCAGGCGTTGGCGAGCACGAGCGGGTCGGCGGCGGTGTGCAGGGCCCGGAACCGGGCCGCGCGGGTCTGCTGGTCGGTCATGCGTTCAGTCTTCCGGCCCGCCGTACCGCCGCCCAACGTTTCAGCCAGGGCTAAATTGAACCGTGGTCTCGATCGGACTGTCGGCCGGCGCGGTCGCCCGGATCCGCTTCGCGGTGTCGCCGCTGTGGGAGACCGTGGCGAGTGTGCGGGTGCTGCGCGACCCGGGCGCGCACGCGGTCCACCTGCCGTGGGCGCGCCGGCACCGCGGCCTGCGTTTCGAACGGCTGTGGTCGCTGGTGGGGCCGGGCCCGCGGTACATCCCGGACTATCTGACGCCCGTCCCGCCGGGCTTCGCCCCGGACCTGGACGACGAGCTGGCGCTGCTCGCCGCGACCCCGCCCGCGGTGGTCGCCGCCCAGGGGCCGCCGGTGGACCTGCCGGGCCTGGTGGAGGAGATCCGCGAGTACTTCGCGGTCGCGCTCGCACCGGACTGGCCGCGGATCCGCGGGCTGCTGGAGGCGGAGGTCTTCGCGCGGGCCCGGGCGCTGGCCGCCGACGGCGTCGGCGGGCTGCTCAACGACCTGCACGCGCAGGTGAGCTGGGCGGGGGACACGCTGTCGGTGCTGCACCGCTGGTGCACGGCGGCCGACGTGCCGGAGGGCGGCGATCTGGTGCTGGTGCCGTCGGTGTTCGTGTGGCCGTCGGTGCTCACCGTGTTCGGCCCGGCGGCGCAGCTGGCCTATCCGCCGCGGGGCGTGGGCGCGCTGTGGGAGGCGCCGCCGCCGGCGCCCGCCGCGCTCGCGTCGGTGCTCGGCCGGGCCCGCGCCCGGCTGCTCGTCGAGCTGGCCGTGCCCGCGTCGACGTCGGCGCTGGCGGAGCGGACCGGGCTCACCGCCGGGGGCGTGTCGCAGCACCTCGGGGCGCTGCGGGCGGCCGGGCTGGTGCGGGCGCACCGGGCCGGCCGGTCGGTGCTCAACGTCCGGACCGCGGTGGCCGAGGCGCTGCTCGACAGCAGTACGCACGACGGCGCCGACCGGCGGGGCTGATCCGCCGACCGGCGCCGTCGCTCGGCGTTCCGGACGTTCACCACATGAGGGTTCAGCTGGCGGGGCCGAGCTCCGCGGCCGGGTTGCCGCCCTCGATGACGGTGCCCTCGGCGAACTTGCTGTCGAACTCCTGGCGCAGCGCGTCCAGCTCCGAGAACTGGGCCTCGTGCGAGGACTCCGAGCCCTCGGCGGCGAAGATGTGGTTCGAGTCGTACTGGTCGTTGCTGTAGTTCGTGAAGTTCTGCTCTTCGTAGTGCGTGCCGTCCGGGCTGTCGAACTGGACGGCGTGGCCCTGCTGGAAGTCGGTGGACTCGGCCGACTCGGTGTCCTGCTCGTAGACGTTGAAGTCGCTGTTGTAGTCGGACTCGCTGCCCGAAGCCTGGTGCAGCTGCTCCAGCTCGCCGCTCTCGGCGCCGGCCTCGTAGTGCTCGTAGGACGGGTCGCTGTAGCCCGCGTCGCCGGTCTCGTAGTCGCTCATGCTGGGTCCTTTCGGGACGTGCAGGGTGTGTGGTGTATGTGGTGTCCGTCCGGCCGTACATCGATCACACTAGGGGCGCCGCGGGCTCGCGGAATCCCCGAAACGTGCCACCGTCCAGGCCCAGTTCGAACGCGTTGTCGGTGAAGCGTGGGCGGAGCGTATCGCGTGGTCAGCGGCCCGAGCTATCCCCGAGACGACAGCTGATCAGCCACAATTCGGGCCATTCGCCGCCCCCGGGCGCGGCCGGTCGGCGGATACCCGACAGTCAGTTGCGGACCAGCTCCACGACGGGGATGACCCGCCCGGCGCCGCTCTGGTGGTCGCGGAAGAACGGGTAGCGCTCGCTGATGCGGGCGAACAGGTCGTCGCGGTCCGCACCCGCGGCGGGGCGGGCGGTCGCCGCGAACTCCTCGCCGTCGACCTCGACGGTGACGGCGGGATCGGCGGCCAGGTTGCGGAACCAGTCCGGGTGCTCGGCGGCCCCGGCGTTGGAGGCGATCACGAGCAGCCGGTCGTCGAGCCGGACGAACATCATCGGCGCCGTGTGCGGCCGGCCGGTCCTGCGGCCGGTGGTGGTGAGCAGCAGGAGCGGCCGGCCCTCGATGCGCCGCCCGCCGGCCCGGAACTCCGCGATGAGCTTGCGGTTGAAATCCGCGACGTCCGCCGGCATCTCGCTCATGAGCCGACTCTAGGCCGTCGCGGCCAGCAGCGCCGGCCAACCGCCCTCGACGAGGCGGACGGTGCGGGCGGCCTTCGGGTGCAGGAACGCGAGCAGCCGCCCGCCCTCCGCCGTCACGTCGTCGAGCTCCCGCTCCGTGAGCCTGCGCAGCGGCGCGATCACCAGTTCGGCCCGCTGCCGGGTGCCACCGACCCGCCAGACCCCGGCCGTCGTGCCGTCGACCAGCACGACCGCCGGCATGGGGCCGTTCGGGTCGAACGGCTGGCCGGTGTACTCCGGCGTGACCACGCGGGTGCGGTCGGCGTGGCTGAGCAGCAGGTTGTCGAAGTCGTAGAGGAACCGGGCCGGTGCCGGGGCGTCGGCGCCGGGCCGCGGGGCGTCCGGCAGGTCGAACAGCTCGCGGCCCTGGTCGTCGGCGAACGTGACGAGCCGCGGGCGCAGCCCGTCGACGACCTCGCCGAGCCGGGTCAGGCCGGACCACGTCTGCATGTCGCGCACGGTTGCCGGGCCGAACGACCCGAGGTACCGCAGGAGCAGCTCGGCGACGGTGAGCGGCTCGGCGCTCAGGCCGGGCAGCCAGGCCGCGGCCGTCGTGTGCAGGGCGCGGCCGCTGCGGCCCCACTGCCCCCGCGGCGGCACCTGGATCAGCGTCTCGAACACGCGGACCGCCTGGGCCATCGCCGCGGCGTCGTGGCCGGGCCACCGCTCGGCGAGCCGCTTGCCGAGCTCCGCGAACGTCAGCGGCTCGGCCGCGAGGATGCGGCAGCCCTCGGCGACGATGGATGACAGGTCATCGAGATTGGTCAACCTCCGCCCGAAGTTCGTGGCCCACATCCGCTCGCCGACGACGGCCACGAGCGGCCGCACGGCGAGGGCGTCGCGGCCGGTCATCAGGTGGATCGTCGAGCGCATCGCGGCCACCCGCACGAGCCGGCCGTCGGCGAGCAGGTCGGACGCGCCGGCCGGGGTGAAGTCCCGCAGGCGGGTCCACAGCCCGACGTACCAGCTGTGCGGAGTCTGGGCCTGCAGGCCGGCGAGATGCTCGACCGCCTCCGGCACGCCCATCGCGGACCGGTCGAGCAGCAGCTGCCGGGCCAGGGTGGCCCGGTTCAGCGCGCGGCGGTCGAGCACCTCCATCGCCATACCCTTTCCCTTGGGCCGCGGCCTTCGGCTCTTGGCCGGCTAATCTTTCCCTTGGGCCGCGGCCTTCGGCTCCTGGCCGGCTGGACCGGCTAGACCGGCTCCAGCAGCTTCGACTTGCGCACGATCGGCACCGACAGCGTCTTGTAGCCGACCTCCTCGAAGAGGACGACGACCCGGTCCCGCTCGTAGGCCATGACCGTGCCGGTGCCCCACTCGGTGTGCCGGACCTCGCTGGAGACGGGGAACGGCCGGTCCTCGCTGCTTGCCGCCTGTTGCTTCGGGACCGCGACGGGCTGCTCCGTGGCCTTCCACAGCCGGCGGTACCAGGGGACCTTCGCCGGGACCACCGGGTCGACGACGACGGTGCCGTTCGCGCAGTTGTCGCAGTGCCCGCACGGGCCGTGGGCCTGCTCGCCGAAGTACGCCAGCAGCGCGTTGCCCCGGCATCCGGCGCTCTCGGCGTACTGCCGCATCATGTCGATCCTCGACCGGCGCAGCGTCTGGTGGCGCTCGTACTGGGCGAGGGCCAGGCGGGACGCCTCGGCCGGCGTGGGCGCGTACCGCGGCGCCGACAGCTTGTTGCCCGGGCCGACCTCGACCGCACCCACCTGCTCCAGCAGGGTCAGCAGCGCGGTGATCCGGCGGGCCGGCAGCCCGCTGCGGGTCGCGAGGGCGGTCCGGGTCGCCGGCCCCTCCCGCAGCGCCGCCGCGAGCTGGGTCAGCTCCTTGCCGTCGGGTGCGCCGGTGGCGAAGAACCGCTGCAGCGCCACGTCCTCCGGCCGGAAGAACAGGATCGTGCGCGACTCGCCGCCGTCGCGGCCGGCCCGGCCGATCTCCTGCAGGTAGCTGTCCGGCGAGTCGGGCAGGGCGACGTGGTGCACCCACCGGATGTTGGGCTTGTCCACACCCATGCCGAAGGCGCTCGTCGCCACCATGACCGGGATCTTGTCGGCCATGAAGTCGTCGTACCGCCGGGTGCGCTCGCCCGCGGCGAGTCCCGCGTGGAACGCGATCGCCTCGACGCCGTGCTCGGTGAGCCGGGTCGCGTACTGCTCCGCGATCGCGCGGGTCGGCGCGTAGACGATGCCGGGCTTCGGCTCCAGCCGGACCTGGGCCAGCAGCCGCTGCCAGCGCTGCTCGTCGCTGGTGCAGTGCACCCCGGCCAGCTTGAGGTTGGGCCGGTCGAGCCCGGCGACCAGGGTGAACGGGTCGCGCAGCCCGAGCGTCGCGGTGATGTCGGCGCGCACCGGCGGGGAGGCGGTGGCGGTCAGTGCGACCACCGGCGGGCGGCCCAGCTCGCGGATGAGGTGGCCGAGCTGGAGGTAGTCGGGGCGGAAGTCGTAGCCCCAGGCGGAGACGCAGTGCGCCTCGTCGACCGCGACCAGGCTCGGCCTGAGCGCTCTGACCTCGGCGAGGCGCTCGGGGTTGCCGAGCTGCTCGGGCGTGATGAACAGGAAGCGGGCTGCTCCGTCGTGGAGCTTGGCGAGCGCCTGCTTCTGCTGGTTCGGCGTCTCGGCCGAGCTGATGCGTACCGCCTGGCCCGCGATACGCCGGTTGAGTCCGGCGATCTGGTCCTGCTGGAGGGCCAGGAGTGGTGAGATGACGATCGTGGGGCCCGGCAGCAGCATCGCCGGAACCTGGTAGACGGCTGACTTCCCGCCACCGGTGGGTAACACGACGAGAGCGTCACGCTTCTTGAGCAGGGCGCGCATCGGGGGCAGCTGTCCGGGGCGGAGGCGTTCCCAGCCGAAGTGCTGGCGGGCGGCGCGGCGCAGGCGGGGCGCGAGAGGCACAAGATTCATCGGGCGCGACTGTACCGGTGTTCGAACGCTTCGGCGCGTTGAGCGACATGCCGTGTCCTGAATACTCCGCATGGAGTAACGGATTCAGCGCTCTGTGTAGTTGGGCGTTGGCCGGGGCCTCCCGGCCCCGGCTGTCTCGCTACTCGTCCTGCCCGTACGTCTTGAGGATGTACTCGGCATACCAGCTCGGCCAGTCCTCGTCGCGGTGCCCGAGCTGCGCCTCGTGCGCGCCGTGGGCCCGCTCCGCGTCCTTGAGCGCTGCGGCGAGCGTGGCGACGTCGTCGAACGTGACTCGCATGGTGCTCCTTACCGTCCGGGTAGCTTCTGCTGAACCTGTTGGAGAATCCACTCGTTGCCGTCGGGGTCGTTGAACGCGGCGAACGAACCGTAACTCTGCGCCGTCGGGTGCGGCCCGCTGACCCGCGCCTCGGTCCCGGCGTGGTGGAAGATGCCGCCCGCGTCGTGGAAGACCTCGGTCACGTCGGCGCCGTGGGCGATGAGCTCCTCCCGCGCCTTCTCGACGTCGAACACGACGAGGTGCAGCCCTCGCGCCGACCCGGGCGCGGCGGTGGTCAACCTGGTCCCGAAGATGACCGAGGCGGCCGACCCCGGCGGGGTGACCTGGACGACCCGCAGCCCGTCGTCGGCGGTGAAGTCGGCGTCGAGCCGGAACCCTAGCCCCTGGTAGAACGCCTTGGCCCGGTCGACGTCGCCGACGGGGATGACCACGACCTCAAGCTTCAGATCCACGTTCCCACTCCGTTCTCGTTCGGTAGGCCCAGCGTGGCTCGCTGACCTACCCGCTGAAACCCGTGAGAACCCCTGGCCGTGTCCCTGGTGGTGGCAGCTCACGGAGTCAGGGGGAGGACCGCGCGGACCTCGAAGGTGTGGTCGTGTTGGGTCGCCGTCAGCGTGCCGCCCAGATGCTCCACCCGCCGGCGCATGCCGGTGATGCCGATGCCCTCCGCCGGCGGTGCGGCCGTCAGGTTCTGGTTGGTCACCACCAGCGTCAGCGACGTCGGGCCGTGGTCGACTGCCACCGATGCCTTCGGGTGGGCGGAGTGTTTCACCACGTTCGTCAGGGACTCCTGCAGGACGCGATATGCGGCCACGTCGACTGCTGACGGCACGGCTGACAGTTCGCCGCGTTTCGACAGGTCGACCGTGAGGCCCGCGGCCTCCACCCGGGCGATCAGCGCGTCCAGGCCCGCCAGGCCCGGGGTCGGGGCCCGGTCCGGTGCCTCCGGGGAGATCGCCGCCAGCGTCGTCCGCAGCTCGGCCAGCGCGTCGGCGCTGGCCCGGCTGATCGCCTCCAGCGCCACCGCGGCCTGGTCCGGCTTCGTGCGTTGCAGGTGCAGGGCTATGTCGGCCTGCATCTGGATCGCGGCCAGGCCGTGGCCCACCACGTCGTGGACCTCCTGGGCCAGGCGCAATCGTTCGGCGTCTATCAGGCGGCGCTCCTGCTCCGCGCGCTCGCGCGTGCCGGCCTCCGTGACCAGGCGGCGGGCCACGCCCAGCGTGAACGGGATCGCCACCCATGCCGTGCCGGGGGCCAGGCCCGCGTACCCGGGCAGCGCGGCGCTGTTCGTCAGCAGATGTACCAGGAGCAGCGCCAGCGCGGCGCCGCACCAGATCGAGGCCGTGCGGAGCGGGCGGCGGCGGGCCACCGAGAAGACCGACACCGCGGCGCTCAGCATGATCGGGCCGTACGGGTAGCCCACTGTCAGGTACGTCGATGTGGCCAGCGCGGTCACGGTCAATGTCGGCAGCGGCCAGCGGATGCGGAAGGCGGTCGACACGGCGGCCAGGACGATGAGTGCCAGGGCCCAGCCGTCGATCGGGCGGTCGGCCGGGTTGACCCGTTCCAGGTACGGCGAGCTGACCAGACCCACCGCGAGCAGCGCGGCCGCGACACCGGGACCCATCGCCAGACCCATCGCCCCATCATCGTGCGGCACCCCGCGGCGTGTCACCGTCGGTGCTGCGTACCTGGGCGTACGTCAGCGGGAGTACCGTCTCCGGCGTGCTCATCCTGTTGCCGCCCTCCGAGGGGAAGGCCGCCGCGCCGCGGCGGGGCAATGCGCTCGACCTCGACGGGCTGACCCTGCCGGAGCTGCGTGCGGCGCGAGAGACGGTCCTCGATGACCTGACGAAGCTCAGTGCCGATCCCGAGGCGGCACTCGCGACGCTCGGGCTGAGCGCCGGGCAGGGCGCCGAGGTGGAGCGCAACGCGGTGCTGCGTGACGCGCCGGCCGTGCCCGCCGGGAAGCTGTACACCGGCGTGCTCTACGACGCCCTCGACCTCGCGTCGCTGCCCGCGCCCGCCCGGCGCCGCGCCCGGGAGCAGCTGCTGATCTTCTCCGGGCTGTGGGGCGTGGTCGGCCTCGCCGACAGGATCCCGCCGTACCGCTGCAGCATCGGCGTCCGCCTGCCCGGCGCGGGGTCGCTGAGCGCGCACTGGAAGGCGGCCCTCGCCGGTCCGCTCGGCGAGCTCGCCGGTGACGATCTGGTCCTCGATCTCCGTTCGTCCGCATATGTCCCGATGTGGACGCCCCGCAACGGGGTCAGCGTCCGGGTGCTGCACGACGGCAAGGTGGTCAGCCACTTCAACAAGGCCACCAAGGGACGCATCGTGCGCGATCTGCTGCTCGCCGGGGCCCGGCCACGGACGCCGGAGCGTCTTGCTCAGACGCTGGAGCAGGTGGGGTACCGCGTGCAGGCCCGCCGTCCGGACCAGCTCGACGTCATCGTGGACACGCTGTAGCTGCGCTGCCGAGGGCGGGCTGACATCGTCGTCGGTCGACGTCGCCGCCGGCCCGCACTCGCCGCGGCTATCCCACCGCCGAATTGACGCTCGACGTGCTGGGTGCTGGCCCGGAAACAGAAACGGCCCGCGCCGGCGGCACGGGCTCGTTGAGAGGATTTCGATCGTGGAGCGGACGACGGGATTCGAACCCGCGACCCTCACCTTGGCAAGGTGATGCGCTACCAGCTGCGCTACGTCCGCACTGGTCGCCAACTGTAGCGCATTCCCGAGCGGGGTCACGCGGCGGGGGCATCACCCGTTAGCGTGGCTTCGTGCGACTGGGTGTGCTCGTGTTCGCCGTGGTGCTGGCGGGTTGTTCGTCGGGTTGTTCGCCCGCTGCGGCGCCGTCCGCGGCGCGGCCGCCGTCCTCGGCCGCTGCTTCGGCGTCGCCGTCCGGTTCGCCGTCGCCTTCGGCGCCGGTCGATCTCCGGCTCGTCTTCGCGGGCGACGTGCACTTCATGGACCGCACCGCGGTACTGCTGAAGAACCCGTCCACCGCGTTCGGCCCGATCGCGTCGACGCTCACCGATGCCGACCTGACGATCGTGAACCTGGAGACGGCGATCACTTCCCGCGGTACTGCGGAACCGAAGACCTACCACTTCCGCACGACACCGGTCGCGATCGATGCCTTGAAAGCCGCTGGTGTCGATGCGGTGAGCATCGCGAACAACCACACCCTCGACTACGGGCGGGTGGGGCTGCTGGACACCCTCGACGCCCTCGGTGCGGCCGCCTACCCGGCGTTCGGGGCGGGGCGGAATGCCGACGCGGCGTACGCGCCCTGGCTGACCACCGTGCGGGGCGTGCGCATCGCCGTGCTGGGCTTCAGCCAGGTGGGCGAGCTGGCGTCGAGCTGGGCGCCGGGTCCGGACAAACCGGGCATCGCCATGGCGTTCGACGTGAACCGGGCCGTCGCCGCGGTGACCGCCGCCCGCCGGCAGGCCGACCTGGTGATCGTGTTCAACCACTGGGGCGACGAGGGCAACAGCTGCGCGAACTCGGCCCAGAAGACGTTCGCCGGCAAGCTGGCGACCGCGGGCGCCGACGTGATCATCGGGGCGCACGCGCACACGCTGCAGGGCTCGGGCTGGCTGGGGCAGACGTTCGTGGCGTACGGGATGGGCAACTTCCTGTGGTACGGCCCGTCGAAGAGCACCGAGACGGGCGTCCTGCGCCTCACGGTCCGTGGCCGCTCAGTGACGTCGACCGAGTTCCTCCCGGCGGTCGTCTCCGACACGGGCCAGCCGAAGCTGCTGACGGGCGCCGCGGCCACCCGGCTGAGTGACCGCTACGCCGGCCTACGCCGCTGCGCGGGCCTGTCGGGCGCCCCGTGACCTGCGGCGACGCGCCGAATCGGGATACCGGTTTGGCATGGGGGTTGGGGGTCGGCTAAAGTTTGCATCCGTCGCCGGGAAGTGGTTGGGCCGGGCGGTGCGGACGTAGCGCAGCTGGTAGCGCATCACCTTGCCAAGGTGAGGGTCGCGGGTTCGAATCCCGTCGTCCGCTCGGGATAGTCACCACGGTGGGGTGGCCGAGAGGCGAGGCAACGGCCTGCAAAGCCGTGTACACGGGTTCAAATCCCGTTCCCACCTCGAGACCGCCACACATTGTGTGGCACTCAGCTAGGGCGATTGGCGCAGTGGGAGCGCGCTTCCTTGACACGGAAGAGGTCACTGGTTCAAACCCAGTATCGCCCACCATATGAAAGACCAGGTCACGGCCGGTTCTCCCGATCAAGGAGACCGGTCGTTCTCCGTTTCCGGCCCTCCCTGGGAGAGATCTGGGAGACGATCTCTGCGGCGTCGCGGTGACCACGGTCAGCCTTCCGCCCACAGCAGTCGATCAAGGACCCCGACCGGCGAGCCGGGACTCAGCCGGCGCCGCTCGTCCAGCGCGGCCCGCCACACCTCGGTCAGCCCGTCGACCAGCCGCTGTGCCATGCCCGCCGTGATGTGCGCGTACAGCGCCTGGACCGACCCGTCCGCGTGCCCCATCTGCGCGTCCATCAGCGTCGCTGGGGTCCCGAGTTGGCCGGCAACGGGGGGTCGTGATGCCGAAACAGACAGCCTGGAGATGGCCGAGCGGCTCGCGAAGTCAGGCAAACGCCTCCAGGCGGTCTTGATGGTGAGCCGGTTGACCGGATCCACTCTGAAAGAATCGAAGGCCATTGTGCAGGCAATGGAGAAAGACCCCCGCCCGGACTGGACTTCGATGAGAAGATCACCGCCGCGGCGATCAAGGAGCCGGATGCAGACCTGATCCAGCTTGCGCTTGACGCTCTACTCGCAGTGGCGGCGGACGACGAGGTGATGAGGTCGGTGCTTGACACGTAGTGTCAAGGTCAGTCCGCGTTCACCATGGTCCTGCCTGGCTAGGCGCCGGTGCGGCCGGAGAAGAGGCCGGCGCGCAGGCTCTCGGCGTCCTCGAACTCGAAGTACTCCATCACCGCCGGCTTGCGCAGCTTCAGGACCATCGCGACCGTCAGCGCGCCCAGGGCGACGACCGCCGTCGTGTGGCCGCCCGTGTACCAGAGCGGGAACAACCGGTCGAAGGCCGCCTCCGTCTCGGCCAGGTCCTCCGGCTTCGCGCCCCGGCCGCCCGTGCCGACGCCGTCCGGGGCGTAGACGACCGTGAACAGGTCGAGCAGGACGGACAACGGCAGGGCCACCAGGATGCCCAGCCGGGACGCCGGGCGCGGGCGGGTGACCAGGGCCGCCGCCGCAAGCGCGGCCACGGCGACCACGAGCGCGACGACTAGGCAGAACACGAAGCGCTGGCGAGTGCCGTCGTACGGCGCGTTCTCGTTGATCGCCCAGCCCAACTCGTCGACGTCGGCGGTGAAGCGGGCGCGGCCCAGGGCGGTAAGCACCGCGTCGGTCACGGCGACGATGGCGGCCAGGACGGCCAGCCAAAACGCGGTTCGGACCTGCTGCATCGCATTACGACCTTCGGACCAGGACGGCGGGGTGGCTCATCCTAGAACAGGATCCAACACGAGCCCGGCACCGGCAGCATCCCGGCACAACGTCCCGGCACAGCGGCTGACGAGCCCGTGTGTGAAGATTCAGTGCATGCCCTCGATCCGAGCCTGATCGGGTCGGCAGGATGTCACCCATGTCGGACATCGCGACAAGCGACGACGCTGCGCCGAACGCTGGACCTGACTGGCGGCAGATCTGGGCATTCCACCTGCTCGTCGTTGCGGTGGCAGGTGGCATGTTCTGGACCGCGAGCTACCCGGGCGGCGGCGACTTGCGTCTGTCCGTGCTCTTCGGGTGCATGTCCGTGCTCGTCGGCTGCTACTGGCTCGGCTGGATCATCTACGTCGCGTGGACCACCAGCAGGTGGCGGAGATGGTTCCTGATCGGACCGGTCATCGGCATACTCACCGTGGTGCTGCTCTACACCGGCGCGCCGTTCAAGATGCGGTGGGCAGCCAGCCAGGGCGCGTTCGCCGCCGTCGTCGCCGGACACCCGATTCCACCACCGGGCAGCGCGCGGGAAGGTCTCACCGTGCCGCACCGGTTGGGCCTCTACAGCATCACAAGCGCCTATTGGGTGCCCGGTGGCGCGGTCTTCTACGAAACTCACGGCTGGTACAGCGCTGGCTTCGCCTATCTGCCCGGCGGGCCGACTGCGGAAATCGGCACCGTCTTGTTCGAGTCGCCACGGTTCCACCACTTCGGCGGCAGCTGGTACAGCTGGACCGGCGGCGACTAGCAGACAGTGGCGTTGCGCCATCCACAGTCCGGCGATCCGGGTCGTGCTGGTTCTCCGGGCTGAGGTTCTGCCTCCGGCGGGCAGGGCCTCCGGCCCTGCACCGGGGATCGGCCTCCGGCGGCCAGGGCCGCCCGCCCTGGACCCGACGCTCCGGGATGCCGGCTGTGGGTGGTTGCGACGGGATGCCATGCAGGGGGAGGTGTGGTTCGGCGGGACGCTTCGCGTCGCCGCCGGGGAAATCCGGGGGACGATCTTGAAATCGGCTCGCCGTACGACCGACACACACCGACTCGCCATGCGACCGGCGCCGTGGCCGGGGCGCATGCGAGGCGCGTCTATGGCGGCGGTCCCTTACATTCGCCTCATGACCGAGCCTCAACTTGCTTGCCCGCTCTGTCGCGGTACCGAGTTTCAGAAGGAGACGGCACGCCAGGACAGCCGTTGGGGGTTCACCAGCCATCGGATGACCTTGATGATCTGCCGTCGGTGCCGGTATGTGCTGCACTTTTACGACCGTCACAGCATCTTCGACTTCGACTGACGTGAGCCGCACAGCAGTGCAGCGCAGCAACCGTGTCGCCTGCACCCGACCGGCGTCGCCAACGCGGGTCCGGCCCGGCCGCTGGTGGGAGCATTCGGCGGCGCGCTGAGGTTGAGAAGACGAGGGTCGGGTGTGGCGGTGGCCGATCCGTACAGTTCGCCAGGTGCGCCCGGGGCGTTACGGGCACCACCGGTATGGGGGTTTCTGGCAGGATCGCGCCGGTGAGGACGTTCGCGTTGATGGTCGTTGTTGTGTTGGTGGGCGGCTGTGGGGGAACGAACGGTGCAGCGCCGACCGAGCAGTTCACGCAAGGCGGGGTCAGCATGGAGCCCGCCGTCAAGAGCGGGCAGGTCATCACCGTGCGGCGGGTCGACGGTGCCTACTCCGGTCGGCGTGGGGACGTTGTGGTGTTCCACCGGGACCAGTCGGGGTGGGGTGGCGAGGGCGGGACGCTGCTGAAGCGGGTCATCGCCGTCGGTGGGGAGACCGTTGCCTGTTGCGACGTGGCCGGGAAGGTCACCGTCGACGGGGTCGCGCTCGACGAGACCTACGTCGTCGAGAACGCTCCCATCGATGTCGCGCCCAACCCGCAGTCCTGTGCGTCGCGGCGGTTCGGGCCGGTGACCGTGGCGAAGGATGCCCTGTTCGTCATGGGGGACAACCGGGCCCGGTCGAACGACTCGCGGTGCGCCGGGGCGATTCCCGTCGCCGCCGTGTTCGGGGTCATGACCGAGTGAGCGGTGTGGACGTGATCGGTGCGGTCATGGAGCGGGCGCGCGCAGATGCCGGCGTGCTGGGCGTTGTCCTCACCGGGTCGCAGGCGCGGGGGACGGCCGGGCCCCGATCGGACGTTGACGTCACCGTCGTCGTCAGTGGGCAGGGCGAACCGTGGCGGCACGACACGCGGACCGGCGGGCTCGACGAAGTCGTGTGCACCGTCGACGGGCTCGCCGACACCTCCGTGCACTGGCGGCGGTACGGCTTCCGCGGGGCCAAGGTGCTGCTCGACCGGCTCGGCGGCGGGATCGCCGAGCTCGTCGGGCGGCAGGCGACCCTGACCGGCGCGGAGGCGGCGGCGCACGCCCGGGCGACGCTCGACGCCTACGTCAACCAGGTGTACCGGGCCGTCAAGAGCTACCGGGACGGGGACGTCGACGCCGGGCGGCTCGACGCGGCGGAGAGCGTGGCCTGGCTGCTGGAGTGTGTCTTCGCCATGCATGGGCGGCTTCGGCCGTACAACAAATATCTTCAATGGGAACTGGACACCTTCCCGCTGCCGGGCGGGTGGACCGCGGCGCTGCGGCCGGGGGCGGTGGCCGGCGCGGGGGTCGGCCTGTTCGCGGACGTCGAGGGGCTTGCGCGGGAGCGGGGGCACGGTGACGTGCTCGACGGCTGGGGGAGTGACATCGGCCTCATCCGGACGTTCCGGATGAGGCCGACGTAGGGCTCAGGCCACCAGGGACGGCGTCAGACGCTCGGCCCGGGCGGAGCGGATCGCGAGCAGGCCCAGGCCGACCAGGACCACGCCCCGCAGGAGCTCGATCTGCAGGCCCGTCACCAGCGGCAGCACCGGCAGCGGGACGAAGTTGGCCAGCGCCGCCGCCACGGCCGTCCAGCCGAGCCAGCGGGGCAGGCCCTCGGCGCGGACCAGGGCGATGCCCAGGACGAGCAGGCCCAGGACCAGGGTCAGGCCCGAGACGAGCTGCTCCGTCTCGAACGCCGGGACGCCGATCACCGCGTCCTGCTCGGAGAGCATGCCGGGGTGGTGCTCGGCCAGGTCGGTGGCGGCGAAGGTCATCAGGACCAGGTGCGGGATCGCGCTCAGCAGGTTGCCCAGGAAGTACAGCAGGAAGCCCGCCAGTCCCAGCGCCCCGGTGCGTGGGGCGATCCAGCCGTACACCCCGGGCAGGCCGAGCAGCAGCAGGACCGTGCCCAGCAGCAGGGCGCCCGAGCCGAGGGCGTGGGGCTGGGTGAGGGCCTCGGCGTTGTGCGCGTGGCCGTCGGCGATCGGGTGCAGCAGGCCGCCGATGATGCACAGCGGGCCGGCGGCGACGGCGGACAGGCCGCTCAGGCGGCGGAGGGTCGAAGGAAGCATGTGAATCTCCTTGGATAGTCAGGAAGCGATGGAAGCGTCGACCCGGTCGCTGGTGTGCCGCTGGTGTACCGCCGCACCCGCGAACCAGCGCAGGTAGACCGCGGCGGCCAGGACCATCGCGAGCGCGTAGGCGAGGCCCGTCTCGGTGGCGATCCAGTTGTTGGCGGAGGCGGTCGACGGCTCGGCGAAGTGGTACATCACCGCGTTCACGGTCGCGTGCGCGACGACACCGGGCCAGATGCCCCAGCGCAGCTGCATCGCGGCGAGGATCGTGCCGAGCGCGGTCGTCGCCACCGTGAACGTCGCCACGGCGTACAGCGGCGGGACGCCCTCGGGCGCGCCGCCGAGGAACAGGATCAGCCACAGGTGCGACAGGCTCCACGCCACGCCGCTGACCAGGTAGACGGTCCGGGGGCGGGCGAACTCGGCGAGCCGGGCGACGAGCAGGCCGCGCCAGCCGATGTCCTCGGCGAGCGCCAGCAGGACGTACGGCAGCGTGAGCACGGTCGCCGCGAGGAGCCCGTCGGAGAGGGAGCCGTCGAAGCGGCCGGCGCCGGTGGTCCAGACGCCCAGGTAGGCGGCGAGGACGGGTACCAGACCGAAGGCCCAGGCCAGCAGCAGGGTCCGCGGCGACGTGCGGCGGAACCCCCAGCCGCGCCATCCGCGGCCGGCCAGGAGCCGAAGGCCGCGGCCCGAGGGAAGGCTGAGGCGGGCCACGAGGGCGGCGATGAGCGGGGTCAGGGCCGTGCCGTAGGTGACGGCCTGGCCGAGCGGTGTGGCGTCCTCGATGTGCCGCACGTCGACGCCCTCGGCGACGGCGACGGCGGTGCAGGCCAGGGCGAGCACAGCCTGGAGGGCGACAAAGACAGCTGTTTCGGTACGGGCAGCGGTGGTGGTCATGCCGCCAACGGTCAACGGCGGCGGTGGTAGGCCGCTGGTGGACCGCTAGACGGAGGAGAGCAGCGCCCGCGCCCGATCGGCGAACGGCCGCGCACCGAGCGACTCCGCCTGCGCCAGCGCCGCCGTGAGCACGGCACGGGCCTCGGCGGTCTCGCCGAGCACCGCGAGCGCGCCGCCGAGGTACAGCCGCGCCGGCCCCAGCGTGACCACGCCCGGCCACAGCACCACGATCTGCTCGCCGTACGAGCGCAGCACCGGCACCAGCGCGGCGACCCGTGCGGCGTCGCCGAGCGCGACCAGGGCCGCGGTGAGCATCACGACCCACGGCGCCTGGCGCTGGCCCTCGGGCGGCGCGGCGAGCAGCCGGTCGACGACCGGCAGCGCGACGTCGCGGTTCCCGGCCTCGGCGTGCCCGAGCGCCACGACCAGCAGGAACGCGGGGTCGCTGGTCGAGGCGAGGTCGGCTGCCTCGCCGACCACGTCGACCAGCCGGCCCGCGTGCCAGGCCGCGATGCCCTCGACGGTCGAGCGGGAGATGAGGTCGAGTGCCGCCGCCGCGGGGGAGGCGAGGGCCGCGGTGCCGGCGGCGGACTCGGCGAGGGCGCGGGCCTGCGCCGACTCGCCGCGCAGCAGGTGCAGGCCGGCCTCCCACCAGGTGTCCAGCAGCGCGAGGTCGGGGTCGCGGGTGCGCCGCGCGATCTCGGTGAACCGGCGCGCGGCCCGGGCCGACTCGGCGACCCGGCCGAGCTCGAGCAGCACGCAGCGGTGCAGGTGGGCGGCGGTCGCCTCCAGCCCGGCGTCGGGCCCGCACAGGCCGAGCAGCTCCTCGACCTGGGCGAGCCGGCGGGCGGCGGTGGCGGGGGTCCACGCGGACAGGATCGCGGCCACCAGCGCCCGGGCCCGGGCGTCGCGGTCGTCGCCCGCCTCGGCGAGGGCCCGCTCGGCCAGCTCGGCGGCGCCGGTCCGGTCGGCGCCGGTCCGCTGGGTCGCCTCGGCGGCGAGCAGGCGGGCCCGGACGGTCGCCGGCATCGCGTCGAGGTGCGTGAGCGCCTCCTCCAGCAGGGCGCTGTGCCCGAGCAGCGGCATGCCGAACAGCGCCCAGTAGCCGCCGATGCCGCCCGGCGCCGACTCCAGCGCCGCCGCGGCGAACCGGGTCCAGTCGCCGGTCCGGCGGGCGATGTCCGCTTCGAGGCGCAGCTCGGTCTCGCTCAGTTCGAGGCGTCCGGCCCGCCGCGCCGCGGTGCCGGCGATCCGGTGCAGATCCGCCTGTACCTCGGGATCGGTCGCCGCCGCCACCCCGCGCCGCGCCCACGTCAGGGCGTCGTCGAGCGCGGCGCCGGCCAGCGCGTCCCGGGCCGCGTCCAGGGCCGCGCGGGACGCGCGGTCGTCGGCCGACCCGGCGGCCGCGGCGAGGCGGTGCCCGGCGATCGCCGCCGACTGCCCGACGCCGGTACCGGCGAACGCGTCGGCCAGCCGGCCGTGCAGGGCGATCCGGGTGGCCGGCCCGACGTCGGCGGTGACGGCCTCGCGGACGATGTCGTGGCCGACCCGCAGCCGGCCCGGCGCGGACTCCTCGACGAGGCCCGCGCGCAGCGCGGCGGCAAGGGCCTGCTCGATGCCGTCGAGCGACCGCCCGGCGGCCGCCGCGGCCACGGCGATCGACAGGTCCCGGCCGGCGAGCGACAGCGCGGCCAGCAGGTCGGCGGCCCCGTCGGGGAGCGCGGCGACCCGCTGGCGGACGGTGTCCCGTACATCGCCGGGAAGCTCGGCGGATGCGCCGGAGCCGAGGGCGGCCAGCGACCGCAGGAAGTACGGGTTGCCGCCGGTCCGGGCGGCGAGGCTCGCGACCGCGTCGTCGTCGAGGCCGGTGAGCAGCCCGGCCGCCTCGGCGGGGGCCAGGCCGGTCAGCCGGACGTCGGCGTGGTCGCGGCGGCGGGCCATGGCGGCCAGCACCCGGGTCAGCTCCTCCGGCGCGCGGGGCGGGTCGTCACGGCTGGTCAGGATGAGCAGCAGGGGCGCGTCGGCGAGGGTCTCGAGCGCGATCTCCAGCACGACGAGCGAGTCGGGGTCGGCCCAGTGCGCGTCGTCCAGGACGACCGCCGCGCCCCCGTCGCCGGCGATCTCGCGCAGCCGGCCGCCCAGGTCGAGGCCGAAGGCGAACCGGCCGGCCTCCATGCCCGCGTCGAGCACCGGCAGCCCGCCGAGCACCTGCGCCCACGGCCAGTACGCCGGGGCGCCCGGCGCGGCGGGGCAGCGTCCCCAGCGCGGGGCCACGAACCCGTTGAGCGCCTCCTCGACCAGTCGGGTCTTGCCGATGCCGGCCTCGCCCCGGACCACGACGGTCGCCACCCGGCCGGCCCGCGCCGCGTCCCAGCTCCGGCGCACCGTGGCGAGCTCGGCCTGCCGCCCGGCGAAGCCGGAGCCGCCCCGCTTCGCGAGGTCGGGGGCCGCGGCCGGGCGGGTCAGCAGGGCCGGGTCCTGGTTGAGCAGCCGCTGCTCCAGCGCCACGACCTCGGGCCCGGGGTCGACGCCGAGCTCGTCGGCGAGCCGGCCGCGCAGCTCGCGCAGCACGGCGAGGGCGTCGCCCTGCCGGCCGCTGCGGTACAGCGCGGTGGCGAGCAGCGCCGGCCCGCGCTCACGCAGCGGGTGCTCGGCGACCAGCCGCCGCAGGTCGGGCACGACCTCCGCGTCCTCGCCGGCGGCGAGCAGCGCCTGCGCGTGCGCCTCCCGCGCCACGAGGCGAAGTTCCTCCAGCCGCTGTACCTCGGGGACGACGGCGTCGATGTCGCGGACGTCGGCGTAGGCCGGGCCGCGCCACGTCAGCAGGGCCGCCGCCAGCACCCGGGCCGCCTCGGCCGGGGCGGAGTCGAGCAGGTCCCGCGCGCGGCGGGTGTCCGCCTCGAAGCGGGTCGCGTCGGTGCCGAGCGCGAGCCGGTACCCGTCGCCGACGGTGACGATGGACGTCGCCGCCGCACCGGCCGCGCGGGCGGGTTCGAGGGTGCGGCGCAGCCGCGAGATGTACCCCTGCAGGGTCGTGGCCGACGACGGCGGCGGGTCGCCCCGCCAGACCAGGTCGGCGAGCGTCTCGGCGGGGACCTGCCGGCCGTGGTGGGCGGCAAGGATCGCCAGTACCTCGGCGTGCCGGCGGGCACCGAGGTCGAGCTCGCCGCCGTCGGGTGCGGTGACCGCGGTCGGGCCGAGCACGCGCACCAGCAGCATGGCCGTCACGGTACCTCCCACCAGGCGGGCACCAGCGGCACGCCAGGGCCGGCCGCGAGCCTGGCTGCATGACACCGCGTGCCTATGTTGCCGGACCCGGCCCCCACGACCCGTTCGCCGTCCTCGCCGACGCGACCCGGACCGCCGGCGCGCTGGGGGTCGTGGTGTGCGCCTGGCGGCCCGGGGAGGAGCCGGCGCCGCACTCCATGCCCGGCACCGACCAGGCCCTCGTCGTGCTCGACGGCGCGTGTGCGCTGACGGTCGACGGCGAGCCCCTGCACGCCACCGCCGGTGTGCTGGCGTTCGTACCCCGGGGCGCCCGCCTGTCCGTCCGGGTGACCGGCGAGCCGTGCCGGGTGCTGCGTATCCTGGCGCCGGCCGGCGCCGAGACCTACCTCGCGACGGCCGCGGCGGTGCCCGGCCTCGGCGCGGCGGCGCTGCTCCCGCTCGCCGCGGACCATGGCGTCGTGCTTCACCCCGAGTGAAGCGTCTCGCGCAGGAACCGCTCGAACTGCGCCGGGGTCGACAGCATCGGGAAGTGGTCGGCGTCCGGCAGCATGGTCAGCGTGGCGTCGGGCGCCTCGTGCAGCAGCCGGTGCGCCCACAGCACGCTGCCGTGGAAGTCGCGCCCGCCGACCAGGATCGTGACCGGCACGGTCAGCTCGCGGAAGCGGGTCTTGACCGGCGGGTCGAGCTCGGTGCCGTGGTACCGCTCGAGCGTGATCCGGTGGGTGTTCGCCACCTCCAGGCCGATCATCTTGCGGCGCTGGAACTCGTCGAGGGCCGGGGCCCACGCCGTGAGCTCCACCTCGGCGGCGGCCCGGACCCCGGACTCCGCCAGCGTCTTGTCGATCTCGGCGAACTTGTCGAGCATCACCCGGCGGGCCGCCGCCTCCTCGGGGGTGGGGTCCGGGAAGTCGCCGAACGCGCCGCTCACCACCACCGCCCGCCGGATGCGGGAGGGGTGCCGGTGGGCGAAGCCGAGGGCCCGGCGGGCCCCCTCCGAACACCCGACGAGCACCGCGGACGCGATGCCGGCCCGGTCCAGCACCGCGGCGATGTCCTCGATCTCGCTGAACTGGGCGGTGCCGGGGGAGGAGAGGCCCGTGTCGCGATAGTCGAACGTCGTCACCCGGGCGATCCCGGCCAGCCAGGCGACCGTGGACTCCCACATCCGCAGGTCGGCCGTGCCGGCGTTGAGCAGCACGACGTCCGGGCCCTCGCCGCGCGTCTCGGAGTACAGGTAGCCACCGGGAACATCCACGAAGCTCGTGATCACGCCGCCAATCCTCAGCGCCCGGCCGCGCCGCCGTCAATCACGATGGGATGGACACCGCACTAGCCGCTAGCCGCGGAACGCGGCGGCGTTGTGGCGGGCCCAGTCCGCGAACGACGCCGCCGGGCGGCCCAGGACCAGCTCCACGTCGGGGCTCACGGCGCGTTCGGCGTCCGTCGGGGTGCCGAGGATGTCCAACGTACCGTCGGCGACCGGTGCCGGCATGAAGGTGAGCAGCTGGGCCCGGGCCTCGGCGCGGGACAGTTCGACGAACTCCAGTGGTTCGCCGAGCGCGGCCGCGATCGACGCCGTTCGTTCGCGGGGCGACGTCGCCGCCGGGCCGGTCAGCGTGTAGGTGCGGCCGGCGTGCGTCCCGGCATCGAGGAGTGTCGCTGCCGCCACGGCGGCGATGTCGGCCGGGTCCACCGACGGCAGGCGCACGTCGGCGAACGGCGCGGCGACCCGGCGCTGCGCGCGGATCGACGGCACCCACGCGAAGGCGTTGGTGTGGAAGCCGCCCGGACGCAGGACGGTCCAGGCGACGCCGGCGTCGCGCAGCGCGTCCTCCAGCGCGCGCAGCGGCGCGTGCGACGGCGCGTCGGGCCGGGTGCCGGCGGCCTGCGACGACAGCAGTACGACATGACCGACCCCGGCCGCCGTGACCTCCTTGAGCACCGTGTGCGCGTCGACGCCCTCGCCCGGGACGAGGAGAAAGAGCGACCGGGCCCCGGCGAGTGCCGGACGGAGCGTCGACGGTACCGCGAGGTCCGCGCGCACGCCGGCGCTCCGCGAGACGGCGACCACCTCGGCGCCGGCCCGGCGCAGGGCGTGGACGAGCGGACGGCCGACGTTCCCGGTCGCCCCGGTGACAACGATCATGGATGGCTCCCATCAACCAGCAGGTGCCGGCGAAGCTACCATCCTGGGTATAGTAGGTACCTACAGGAAAGTGACTATCCCTAGGGAGGCCGAGTGACCGGTCCGGAGCAGGCATGCCCGATCGGGCCGGTCGTCGACCTGGTCTTCAGCCGGTGGACGACGCCGATCCTGTGGGCGCTGAACGAGTTCGGCCGGCAGCGGTTCGTCGAGCTGGAGCGGCGCATCGGCACCATCACGCCCAAGGTGCTCACCCAGCGGCTGCGGCAGCTGGAGCGCGACGGGCTCGTCGTGCGCACGTACCACCCCGAGGTCCCGCCCCGGGTGGAGTACGAGATCAGCGAGCTCGGCCGCAGCCTCGGGCCGCTGTTCGCGACCCTCGCCCGGTGGTCGGACGCCAACCTGGCCCAGGTCGACGAGGCGCGGCAGGCCTACGACGCTCGATAGGGTGGGCTCGTGATCGGGGTGCTGCTCGCCGACGACCAGGATCTCATCCGCATCGGGCTGCGGACGCTGCTGGAGCACGAGGACGGCTTCGCCGTCGCGGGGGAGGCCGCCGACGGGCTCGCCGCCGTCGCGGAGGCGGTGCGGACGCGGCCCGACGTGGTGCTCATGGACATCCGCATGCCCGGCATCGACGGCCTCGAAGCGACCCGGCGGATCGTCGCGCGGCCCGAGCTGGAGCACACGCGGGTGATCGTGCTGACGACGTTCGAGCGGGACGAGTACGTGTTCGACGCGATGCGGCTCGGGGCGAGCGGGTTCCTGCTGAAGAACACGCCGCCGGCGACGCTGCTCGAGGCCATCCGGACCGTCGTGGACGGCGGGGCGCTGCTGGCGCCGTCGGTGACCCGCACGCTGATCCGCGAGTTCGCCCGACAGGCGCCGCGGGCGGTGACCCCGCACCCCAACCTCGACCAGCTCACCGAGCGCGAGCGGGAGGTCGTCGCGCTCGTTGCGCAGGGGCTCACCAACGCGGAGATCGCCGGGCAGCTGGTGGTCAGCCCGGCCACCGCCCGCACCCACGTGAGCCGGGCGATGATCAAGCTGGGGGCGCGGGACCGGGCCCAGCTCGTCGTGTTCGCGTACCAGTCCGGGCTCGCGTAGCCGGTCCGGCCGATCGCGCACAACAACCCCGGCTGTGGTCGAAGAAGTCGTGGTGGATGCTCACCTTGAGGTGGCCGACGTCGGTGCGTGGTGCCGAGACGGTCCCGGGTCTGCACACACCGGGACCGCCTCGGGGCTTGTTCGCGGCCTTCGGGGCCGCTACGGCCGGCTCCGGCTTCGGGCCGCTTCGGCCGGTCGAGGCTCCGGCTGGTTGCGGCCTTCGCGCCCACTTTGGCCCGTTGCGGCTTGGGGCCGCTCTGGCCGGTTGGGGCTTCGGCCGGTTGGGGCTTCGGGCTGCTTTGGCCGGTCGCGGCCTTCGTGGTCGTGGCGGGCGGTGCCGAGGGGCCGCTCGGCCGGAACCTGAGCGGCCCCTCGGCCGGCCGGGGCGGGCGCGCCTCCCCTGCCGAGCCGGGCGCGGGCCCCGGCGTCCGGCCGGGGGCTGTCCAACCCCGGTCGGCCACGGTTGTCGCGGAGCGCGCGCCACCCCCTCCGCGGTGCTCCCTGGCGGTGGTGCCCCGCGGTTACCGGATGCTGCTGTAAGCCTTAGGAAAGGCCTTTCCTAGACGCTATGAGCGATGCCCCGGTAAGTCAACCACCATCGATATGCAGGATGGTTGCAGATCATGCCGACATTGACGGCTGGCGGTCACGGGATGCCGAGGCCCGCGGGCGCGGTGCCGGCGGAGCGGACGCCGCCGCCACGGCGCCCGGGTGGCCGTCATCGCCACGGCCACCGCGTGGCGCCCGTCGTCGGCGTGGTCCCGCATCGCGGCCTCCGGCACGCCCTGCGCCGGCGGCGACCTTGAGGACGGCGACCCCAGCGGTCGGCCCGTGGTCACCGGCGGTGGTCGGAGGGCGAACCGGCGGGCTCCGGCAGGACGCGGGTCCGGCATCGGCTGGAAACGTTTCCGTAACGGGCTCTTGACCTGACCCGACCTCTCGTCGCAGACTCGCGGAAACGTTTACAGCTTGAGGCGGAGGTGGCGGGCATGGTCCGTAAACGTTTACACAACGCGGCCGACGGCCGGCCGACCGTCCACACGGTCGCCGCCCGGGCCGGGGTGTCGATCGCCTCGGCCTCGCGTGTGCTGAACGGTCTCGGCGCCAGCGACGAGACGATCCGCAAGGTCCGCGCGGCCGCCGAGGAGGTCGGCTACGTCCCCAACGCCATCGCCCGCTCGCTGCAGTCGCAGCGGACCGGCCTGGTCGGGCTCGCAGTGGAGGACATCGGCAACCCGGTCTACGTCGAGATGATGCGGGCCATCGAGGCGGTGGTCGCGTCGTCGGGGCGGCAGCTCGTCGTGCACGCGACCGGGGGGCACATCCCCACCGAGACCGCGCTGCTGCGCCGGCTCGCCAACCGCTACGTCGACGGCATGATCGTCTCGCCGATCCGGATCACCGGCGACCATCTCACCGCGATGACCGAGAGCCCGGTGCCGGTCGTGGTCATCGGCCAGCTGGGCGAGGACGCACCGGTCGACAACGTGCGCACCGACTCGCGGACCGGTGTCGGGCTGGCCGTCGACCATCTGATCGCCACCGGCCGGCGGCGGATCGGCTTCGTCAACGGCCCGCTCGACACCGTCCCCGGCGCGGCCCGCGACGCGGGCTTCCGGGCCGCCCTCGCCCGCCACGGCATCGAGCTCGACGAGCGGCTGGTCGAGGTCGGCGACTTCCAGTACGCGGCCGGCCGCGCCGCCGCCGAGCGGCTGCTGT
Organism: Dactylosporangium sp. NPDC005572; assembly: GCF_040605515.1. Lineage (NCBI taxonomy): Bacteria > Bacillati > Actinomycetota > Actinomycetes > Micromonosporales > Micromonosporaceae > Dactylosporangium > Dactylosporangium sp. NPDC005572. Next base: position 135,584 of record NZ_JBEXCY010000009.1, read on the forward strand.
CGCGGACCCGGCCCGACGCGCTGCTGTGCGCCAACGACCTGATCGCGGTCGGCGCGCTGCACGCGCTGCTCGCGGGTGGCCGCCGGGTGCCCGACGACGTGGCGCTGGTCGGCATGGACGACACGGAGCTGGCCCAGATGATGTTCCCGCAGCTGTCCAGCGTCTCCCTCGGCTCCGCCGAGCGCGGCCGGCTGGCGGCGGACCTGCTGCTGCAGCGCATCGCCGACCCCGCCCTGCCGCCGCGGCGGGAGCAGGTGCCGCCGACCCTGTCCGTGCGCGCGTCGAGCGCGCCCGTCGCCGCAGGGCCGGGCGCATGAGCACCGCGACCGTGACCGCGGTCCCGGCCACGACCGACCGGCGCGCCCGGCAACGCAGCGACCGGACGGGCATGTACCTGCTGCTGCTCCCGTCGCTGCTGCCGATCGCGCTGCTGTCGGTGTTCCCATTGCTGCGCGGCATCTACCTGGGCTTCACCGACGCCCGCGCCGGCCGCAACGTCGAGGTGAGCTTCACCGGCCTGGCCAACTACCGTGAGCTGCTCGGCGACGATCTCTTCTGGAACTCGTTCAAGGTCGGGCTGCTGTGGGCGTTCAGCGTGACGATCCTGCAGTTCCTGCTGGCGCTCGGCCTGGCGTTGCTGCTCAACGAGCGGCTGCGGTTCCGGGGTGTGGCCCGGGTGCTCTCGGTGGTGCCGTGGGCGATGCCGCCGGTCGTGGTCGGCATCCTGTGGAAGCTGGTGTACCACCCGGACGCCGGGCTGCTCAACGAGGTGCTGTACCGCATCGGTGCGGACGGGATGCGCCACACCTGGCTCGGCGACTTCAGCACCGCACTGCCGGCGGTGATCATCGTCGGCGTCTGGGCCGGGCTGCCGCAGACGACGGTCGTGCTGCTGGCCGGCCTGCAAGGGGTGCCCCGGGAGCTGCACGAGGCGGCCGCGGTCGACGGCGCCGGCAGCTGGCAGCGCTTCCGCAGCGTGACGCTGCCCGCGCTGACGCCGGTGGTCATCGCCATCACCTCACTGGACTTCATCTGGAACTTCAACTCCTTCGGGCTGGTCTACGTGCTGACCGCCGGCGGACCCGGCGGCAAGACGATGCTGCCGATGCTCTTCGCCTACGAGGAGGCGTTCCGGTACGGCAACTACGGCTACGCCGCGGCGCTGGGCAACGTCATGGTGATCCTCATCGTGGCGCTGCTGGCCCTGTACCTGCGGCGGCGGCTACGGGAGGCGAACACATGATCGGCCGGCCGACCCGGACCGGGCAGGCGCTGCGCTACGCCGCCCTGGCCGCATACGTGATCTTCCTGGGGTTCCCGCTCGTGTGGCTGCTCTCGACCGCGTTCAAGCCGCCCCGGGAGCTCGTCGCGCTGCACCCGACCCTCGTCCCGGTGCACCCGACGGTGCAGAACTTCGTGCAGGCGTTCACCGAGCAGGATCTGGGCCGGGCGGCGCTCAACAGCCTCCAGGTCTCGCTCGCCTCGGCGGTGCTGACGGTCCTCGTCGCGCTGCCCGCCTCCTACGCGCTGGCCCGGTTCCGCACCAGGCTCGGCACGGTGGCCCTGGGCTGGGTGCTGCTGTCCCAGCTGTTCCCGTTCGTGCTGCTCATCATCCCGATCTTCCTGGTCCTGCGGGAGATCGGGCTGGCCAACACCCACGCCGGCCTGGTGCTGATCTACGTGGTCTGGGCACTGCCGTTCGCGCTGTGGATGCTGCAGGGGTTCGTGCGCAACATCCCGCGCGAGCTGGAGGAGGCGGCCTCCGTCGACGGCGCCACCCGGCTGCAGATCCTGCGGCGGGTCGTGCTGCCGCTGCTCGCCCCGGGCGTGGTGGCGACCGCCGTGTTCGCCTTCATCTCGGCCTGGAACGAGTTCTTCTTCGCGCTCGTGCTCATCAAGACGCCCGACCTCGCGACGCTGCCGGTGGCCCTGGCCCGGTTCGTCGGCATCGAGGGCACCGCCCGGCTCGGACCCCTGGCGGCCGGCTCGCTGCTGGCCACCCTGCCGAGCCTCATCTTCTTCGCCGTCATGCAACGACGGCTCTCATCCGGCTCGCTCGCCGGCGCCGTCAAGGGCTGACCGGGCGACACACCCCACCCCAGATCAGGAGGTTTTCCATGCCCAGAACCGGTGTACGGCGACGACTGGCCGCGGCCGCGGCGGTCGCGCTCGTCGGCCTCGGCCTGCTCTCCGCCTGCGGCGACGACGCCGAGTCCACCTCCGGCCCGGTCAAGCTGCGTTTCCTGAGCCTGGCCTGGCAGAAGGAGTCCCTGCAGGCGAACAAGGACCTCGTCGCGCAGTGGAACCGCGAACACCCCGACATCCAGGTCGAGTACGTCCAGGGCGACTGGAACTCCGTGCACGACCAGCTGCTGACCGCCTTCGAGGGCGGTGAGGCGGCCGACGTCGTGCACTACGAGGCGGCCTCGATCGGCGAGTTCAGCAAGCGGGGGTACCTCGCCGACGTCTCGTCCCTGCTGTCCGACGGCTTCAAGAGCCAGATCGACAAGGGCATCTGGGACACCGTCACGTTCGACGGCAAGGTCACCGGCGTGCCGTTCCTGCTCGAGTCGCAGGTGGTCATCGCCAACAAGGCGCTGCTGGACGCGGCCGGCGTCACGGTGCCGCCCGCCGACGGCGGGTGGACCTGGGACGAGTTCCAGGCCAACGCGCAGAAGCTCACCAAGCCCGGGCAGTACGGTGTGGCGTGGGCGCTGAAGTCGCCGACGAACCGGGTGATGAACCTGGCCCTGAACTTCGACGGCAAGTTCTTCTACACCGACGGCGGCAAGACCGAGGTGAAGGTCGGCGACGCGGAGAAGGAGGTGCCGAAGCGGATCCACGACATGCTCTACACCACGAAGTCCGCCGCGCCCGAGGCGCTCGGCATGAGCGGCGCCGACACGCTGCCCGGCTTCTTCGGCGGCAAGTACGCGATGCTGCCCGGATCGGTGTCGCTGCGCCAGCAGATGGTCGAGCAGGCACCGGCCGGTTTCCAGTGGGTGACCCTGCCACCGATCAAGGGGCTGTCGACGAAGCAGGCGGCGAACCCGCAGACGCTGTCGGTCTCCGCGGACTCCAAGCACCCGAAGGAGGCGGCGCAGTTCCTCGAGTTCTTCCTCAACCCGGTGAACATGGCGGCCCTGGCCAAGGGTGACTGGCTGGTGCCGACCGGCAAGCAGGCCAACCAGGAGCTGGTCAAGTCGACCGGCGGCAAGCAGGGCTGGGACGTGGCCGCCGACAGTGCGGGCGACCTGACCGTCGCGCCGTTCCAGATGGTCGACGGCTACCCGGAGTGGAAGACGAAGTACGCCACGCCGGCGCTCCAGCAGTACTTCGCCAACAAGATCACGCTCGACCAGCTCGGTACCCAACTGGTCGACGGTGGCAAGCAGGTGCTGAGGTAACGATGTCACTCTTGCTCGACAAGTCGGTCGGATGCCTGGTCGGCGCCGCGGTCGGCGACGCACTCGGCGGGGCTACCGAAACGGCGCTGCCGGAGCAGATCCGGGCCCGCTACGGCGGCTGGGTCGAGGGCATCGTGCCCCCGTACCACGCCGACTGGGCCACCGCGCGGCCCCTCGCCCCCTACCACAAGGGCGACGGGCACATCACCGACGACACGTTGATGACCCACGCGCTGGTGCGGGTGTACGCCCGGAAACGCGACCACCTCGACGCGTTCGACGTGGTGGACCGACTCGTCCCCGATCTGATCGAGCGGGTGGTGTACATCCCGGACCTGGAACGGGAGGGGGTGGCCTTCCACCGCCTCGCCGCCGCGGAGCGGTGGCTGGTCACCCGCCTGCACCACGCCCACGCCGACCCGCGCGAGGCCGGCGTCGGCAACATCGTCAACTGCGGCGCGGCGATGTACATGGCTCCGGTCGGCATCGTCAACGCCGGCGACCCGGCCGGGGCCTACGCCGAGGCGGCCGACCTCACCGGCGCGCACCAGCACAGCTACGGGCGGGAGGCGGCCGCGGTGTTCGCCGCGTGCGTGGCCGCCGCGGCGGCGCCGGGCGCGGCGGTCGACGACGTCGTCGCCGCCGCGCTGGACCTCGCCCGCGACGGCACCCGCGCCGCCGTCGACGCCGTGGTCAAGGAGGCCCGCGGCCACACCGACTGGCGCGCGGCGATCCCGGCACTACGGGCCGCGGTCGCGCCGTTCGACACGGTCGGCGAGGAGTACCACAACCCGGGGCTCGGCGCGCGCCGCCCGAGCCGGGTGCACGCGATCGAGGAGCTGCCGGTCGCGATCGGCATGCTCGTCGTCGCCGGCGGCGACTTCCGCGCCGCGGTGCTCGGCGCGGTGAACTACGGCCGCGACGCCGACTCCACCGCCACGATGGCGGGCGCGATCGCCGGGGCGCTCGGCGGGTCGGCCGCCGTGCCCGCGCAGTGGTCGGCGGCGGTCGCCGAGGCGTCGCGGACCGACCTCGTGCAGCCCGCCACGGTGCTCGCCGAGGTGGCGGCCGAGGTCTTCGCCCGCGACCGGGACCGGTTCGCCCGCCGCGCCGAGCGCTTCGGCGGCCTCGCATGAGGCTGACCTGGGTCCAGCCGGAGGACCTGCTGCCGCACGAGCTGGCGGCCAGCCGGGACGAGGGTCGCGACGTCACGGCGATCGCCCGGCGGTGGGCGGCCGCCGGCGGCGACGCGACCCCGTCGGTGAACGGCGCGTCGGCGAGCCCGGCCCCGGCGGCGCTGCGCGCGCTCGCCCTCGAACTGCTCGACGCCGCCGACGCGCTGCCCGGACCGTCCGGGCCGTCCGCAGCGGCCGACGACCTCGACGCGCTGCGGGCGCACTGGCCGGCGGCGTGGGACCTGCCGGTGCGCACCACCCTCGACCGGCTGCACGGCGCCTGGCTCGGCCGGGCCGCCGGCTGCCTGCTCGGCAAGCCGGTGGAGAAGATCCCGCGGGAGGGCATCCGGGCGATCCTGACCGCCACCGGCCGGTGGCCGCTGCGGGACTGGTTCACCGCGGAGGGCCTGCCGCCCGACGTCGCCGCGCGCTGGCCGTGGAACCGGCGCAGCGCGGCCACCAGCCTCGCCGAGAACATCGACGGCATGCCGGAGGACGACGACCTCAACTTCGCGCTGCTCGCGCTGCGCCTGCTGGAGACGGCGGGCCACGGCTTCACCAGCGCCTCCGTCGCCGAGGCGTGGCTGTCCTGGCTGCCGGCCGGGCGGGTCTTCACCGCCGAACGGGTCGCGTACCGCAACCTGCTGCTGGGCCTGGCGCCGCCGGACACCGCCCGCCGGCACAACCCGTTCCGGGAGTGGATCGGCGCGCAGATCCGCACCGACGTGTACGGCTGGGTCAACCCCGGCCGCCCGGACCGCGCCGCCGGCCTCGCGTGGCGCGACGCGACCGTCAGCCACGTCCGCGCCGGTGTCCACGGCGCCGTCTGGGTGGCCGCGATGGCCGCCGCCGCCCCGGTCGCCGACGGCATCGAGCAGGTGCTGGACGCCGGCGAGTCGGTGCTGCCGCCCGGCGGGCGGTTCACCGCCGCCGTGCGCGAGGCCCGGGCCCTGGGCGCTGCCGGCGGCGACTGGGAGGGCGTCGTCGACACGCTGTACGAGCGGCACGGCCACCTGCACTGGGTCCACGTGCGCAACAACGCGGCCCTGGTCGCGGCCGCGCTGGCCCACGGCGGCGGCGACTTCGAGCGCTCGGTCTGCGCCGTGGTCAGCGGCGGCTGGGACACCGACTCCAACGGCGCCACCGTCGGCGCCGTCACCGGGGCCCTGGCCGGCGCCGCCGCGCTGCCGCCGCGGTGGGTCGACCCGATGCGCGGCCGGCTGGCCAGCAGCATCGCCGGCTTCGACGGCATCGGCTTCGCCGAGCTGGCCGCCCGCACGTTCGCCCTGGCCGGCGAAGCGGAGGACGCATGAGCGCGCGGGTGGTCGTCGTCGGCAGCGCCAACCTGGACCTGGTGGTCGCCACGCCCCGGCTGCCGTCCCCGGGTGAGACGGTCCTCGGCGGCGACTTCCGCACCGTGCCCGGCGGCAAGGGCGCCAACCAGGCGGTGGCCGCCGCCCGGGCCGGCGCCGGCTGCGCGTTCGTCGGCGCGGTCGGCGCCGACGGCTTCGGCCGGCAGCTGCGCGACAGCCTGGTCGCCGCCGGCGTCGACGTGCGCGGGCTGCGTGCCGCCGGCGGACCGTCCGGCGTCGCGCTCATCACCGTCGACGCGGCCGCGGAGAACTGCATCGTCGTCGCGCCCGGCGCGAACGCCACGCTCACCGCGCTGGACGACGCCGACCGGGCCGCGGTCGCCGCGGCGGACGTGCTGCTGCTGCAGCTGGAGATCCCGCTGTCCGCGGTCGCCGAGGCCGCCGCCGCGGCCCGCGACGCCGGCACCACCGTCGTGCTCAACGCCGCCCCGGCCGCGTCGCTGCCGGCCGACCTGCTCGCCCTGCTCGACGTGCTCGTGGTCAACGAGCACGAGGCCGCCGTCGTCGCCGGCTGCGCGGCTGGCGACCCGGACGCGCTCATCGGCGCGCTGCTCGGCATCGTCCCGCGGGTGGTCCTGACCCTCGGCGCGAGCGGCGCCGCCTACGGCGACCGCGACGGCCTGCGGGTGCGGGTCGCGGCGCCGGTCATCGAGGCCGTCGACACCACCGCCGCGGGCGACGCGTTCACCGGCGCGATGGCCGTCGCCTGGGCCGAACAGGGCCTCACCGGGCCGGTCGCCGCCACCGGGGACGCGGTGACCGCCGCCCTGCGGTGGGCCTGCGCCGCCGGCGCCGCCTGCGCGCAGCACCCCGGCGCGTCCGTCGCGCTGCCCGACCGGGCCCGTATCGACAGCCTCTTCGCCGCGACCTACCGAGGTACCGCATGACCGGTCCGGAGCGCAGCGGAGGGGCCGGGAGTCAGGGGCTCAGCATGCAGGCATGCGGCCGGAGCGAAGCGGAGGACGCATGACCTTCAACCCGTACGTGCCGCGCCCGATCGACCGGCCCACGGCCGTGCCCCTCGGCCCGGACGCGGACCTGTCCGGCCTCGACGAGGCGAAGATCTTCGCGGCCCCCGCCGATCCGGCCGAATGGCCGGTGTGGCGCGAGCGCCTCGGGCAGTGGCGCGCCGACGCGCGGCGGCGGCTGCGGTACACCGGCGCCCACTACGACGAGATCACCGGCGACTGCTTCAGCGTCTGCCTGGCCTGGCTGTGGGACGAGACGCTCTACGACCACGAGACGGGCCGCTTCACGATCGAGGCCTTCCTGGACGCGGCCCAGCGCGACTTCGGCGGCTTCGACGGGGTCGTGCTGTGGCACGCCTACCCGGTGATCGGCCTCGACGGGCGCAACCAGTTCGACTACTACCGCGACGTGCCCGAACTGGCGTCGGTCGTGCGCGCCTTCCAGGACCGCGGCGTGCGGGTCTTCCTCGACTACAACCCGTGGGACACCGGCACCCGCCGCGAGCCCGGCAGCGACGCCGACGGGGTCGCGGCGCTGGTCGCCCGGCTGGGCGCCGACGGGGTCTTCCTCGACACCCTCAAGGAGGGCGCCGGCGAGCTGCGCAAGGCCCTCGACGCGGTGCGGCCCGGCCTGCTGCTGGAGGGCGAGAGCCGGGTCCCGCTGGCCCGCATCGAGGACCATGCGATGTCGTGGGCGCAGTGGTTCGCCGACTCCGAGGTCCCGGGCGTACTGCGGGCGAAGTGGTTCGAGCGCCGCCACATCCTGCACCACACCCGGCGGTGGCACCGCGACCACCTCGACGAGCTGCACTCGGCGTGGCTCAACGGCTGCGGGGTGCTGGTCTGGGAGAGCGTCTTCGGCGCCTGGGTCGGCTGGAACGAGCGCGACCGCGCGGTGCTGCGGGCGATGCGGCGGGTGCAGGCCGGCCACGCGGCCTGGCTGCGGGCCGAGGACTGGGTGCCGCTGGCCGACCACCCCGGCACCGGGGACGTGTACGCGTCGCGCTGGACGCACGACGACACACCGCTGTGGACGGTGGTGAACCGGGGCGACGGCCACGACGGCCCGTGGCTGCACACCGACGCCCGGCCGGGCCGCCGCTTCGTCGACCTCGTCACCGGCGCCGAGCTGGCCGTGACCGAGCTGCCGGGCGGGCGGGTGGCCGTCGGCGGGCCGCTGCCGGCGGGTGCGGTCGCGGCGGTGACCGTCGTGGCCGGCGACGCACCCGCGGTACCGCCGGGGGAGGCACCCACCGGCGACCCGACGTTCCCGGCGCGGGCCGCGGTGCGGACCCCGGCGCCGTGGGCGCCCCGCGCCGACGTCCCGTCCGGCATGGCCGCGGTCGACGGTGGCCGCCGCGAGCTGACGGTCGTGCACCGGGTCCGGGAGACCGGGCTGTACGGCGAGGCGCCGTACGTCGACGAGTGGAAGCCGCTGCCCCCGCGGCTGCACCACGACGCCGTCGTGCGACGCGCGGTGCGGCTCGGCCGCTTCGCCATCGACACGCACGAGGTCACCCACGCCCAGTACGCCCGGTTCCGGCGCGACAGCGGCTACCGGCCGGTGCGCCCGGAGCGCTTCACCGCCGGCGACGGCCCGCCGGACGCCCCGGTGACCGGGGTCGACCTGGCCGACGCGCGCGCCTACGCCGCCTGGGCCGGGCTGCGGCTGCCGACCGAGGACGAGTGGCAGGCCGCCGCCGAGGCCGGGCTGCTGCACCGGGCCGAGCCGCTGGTGTGGAACCTGACCGAGAGCGAGCACAGCGACGGCCGGACCCGGTTCGCCATCCTCAAGGGCGGTGCCGCCCACCGCAGTGCGGGCTCGGACTGGTACCTCGACGGCGGTCCCCGGCCGCCGCAGGCGTCGGTGAAGCTGCTGCTGCTCGGCGCCGGCCTGACCCGCTCCGCCTCGGTGGGCTTCCGCTGCGCGGCCGACCTGACGGACCGGCGGTGACCGCCCCGCTGGAGGGCGTCACGGTCCTCGACGTGGCCACGCTGTTCGCCGGGCCGCTCGCGGCGGCGTTCCTGGGCGACTTCGGCGCCGACGTCATCAAGGTCGAGCACCCGGCGCGGCCCGACCCGTCGCGCGGGCACGGCCCGGCCAGGGACGGCGTCGGGCTGTGGTGGAAGGTCCTGGGCCGCAACAAGCGGACGATCACCTGCGACCTCGCCGACCCGCGGGGCGCGGACCTGCTGCGCCGCCTGGTCGCCGGCGCCGACGTGCTGGTGGAGAACTTCCGCCCCGGCACGCTGGAGCGATGGGGGCTCGGCCCGGCCGAGCTGCACGCGGTCAACCCGCGCCTGGTGGTCGCGCGGATCAGCGGCTTCGGCCAGGTCGGGCCGTACGCGCGCCGGCCCGGCTTCGGCACCCTGGCCGAGGCGATGAGCGGCTTCGCCGCTGCCACCGGCGAACCCGGCGGACCGCCGACGCTGCCCCCGTTCGGCCTGGCCGACTCCGTCACCGCGCTCGCCGCGGCCTACGCGGTGATGCTGGCCCTGCGCAGCCGCGACCTCACCGGCGCCGGCCAGGTCGTCGACCTGGCCATCATCGAGCCCATCATGGCCGTGCTGGGGCCCCAGATCACCTGGTACGACCAGCTCGGCTACGTCCAGCCGAGGCTCGGCAACCGGTCGAACAACAACGCGCCCCGCAACACCTACCGCTGCGCCGACGGCCGGTGGGTCGCGGTGTCCTCCAGCGCGCAGAGCATCGCCGAGCGGGTGCTGCGGCTGGTCGGCCGGCCCGACCTCGTCGACGAGCCGTGGTTCTCCACCGGTACCGGCCGCGCCGCGCACGCCGAGGAGCTCGACGCGGCCGTCGGCGCCTGGGTGGCCCGGCACGACCGGGACGAGGTGATCGCCGCGTTCGAGGCGGCGCAGGCCGCCGTCGCCCCCGTCTACGACGTGCGGGACATCCTGGCCGACCCGCAGTACGAGGCCCTGGGCACCGCCGTCGCCGTGCCCGACGAGGACCTCGGCACGGTGCGGATGCAGAACGTGCCGTTCCGGATGTCGGCGAGCCCCGGCGCGATCCGCCACGCCGGGCGCCGCCACGGCCAGGACACCGACGACGTGCTGCGGGCCCTCGGCCTCGATGCCGCCGAGCTCGCCGCGCTGCGCGAGGCCGGCGTGATCTGATGCTGCTCACGTCGCTGTACGTGCCGGGCGACCGGCCGGACCGGTTCGCCAAGGCGGTCGCCTCCGGCGCGGACGCGGTGATCCTCGACCTCGAGGACGCCGTCGCCGCGCCCCGCAAGACCTACGCGCGGGAGGCCGTCGCCGAGTTCCTCACCGGGCCGCATCTCGTGCCGGTCCTCGTGCGGGTCAACGACCTGGACGGCCCGGAGGCCGGCGCGGACCGCGCGATGCTCGCCGGGCTCGCGGACGGGGCCCGGCCGGCGGGGCTGAAGGTGCCGAAGGTGGAGTCGCGGCGCGGCCTCGGGGCGCTCGCCGCCCGGGTCCGCGTCCCGCTGCACCCGCTCATCGAGTCCGCGCTGGGCGTGGAGACGGCGCACGCCGTCGCCACCCACCCGGCGGTCGCCTCGATCGGGCTCGGCGAGGCCGACCTGCGCTCCGACCTGGGCGCCGACGGGGACGAGGCCCTGCTGTGGGCCCGCGGCCGGATCGTGGTCGCCGCCCGGGCGGCCGGGTTGCCCGCACCGGCGATGTCGGTGTACCCGAACGTCGCGGACCTCGACGGCCTGGCCGCCTCGTGCGCCGCCGGCCGCCGGCTCGGATTCCTCGGCCGCGCCGCCATCCACCCGCGGCAGCTCCCGGTCATCGTCGCCGCGTTCCGGCCGTCCGCGCAGGACGTCGCCCGAGCCGAGACGCTGCTCGCCGCCCTCGCCGCGGCGGGGCAGCACGACTCGGGCACCGCGGTCCTGCCCGACGGCCGCTTCGCCGACCGCGCCATGGTGGCCGCGGCCCGCCGCACGCTCGACCTGGCCGCCCGCTACACCTGACCACGCAGCACGACCCACCGCACCACGGCCGTCCCGCACCCAGCGGCGACGGCCGTTGACATTCACCATGTCCCAGTGTCCTATTGTACTAGGCTCCTAGATGAATAGGACAACGGTGATCGACTTCCACTTGGACGCGCACTCCGGCGTCTCGCCCTACCTGCAGCTCGTCCAGCAGGTGCGGCGCGCCCTGCGGCTCGGGCTGCTGTCGGTCGGCGACCGGCTGCCGACCGTCAAAGACGTGGTCGCCCGGCTGGCGATCAACCCCAACACCGTGCTCAAGGCGTACCGCGAACTCGAGCACGAGGGGTTGGTCCAGCCCAAGCCCGGCGTCGGCACGTTCGTCGTGCGGACGCTGAGCGACGACGACGCGATCGCCGCCCACGAGCCGCTGCGCCGCGAGCTGGAGGACTGGCTGCGCCGGGCCCGCGCGGCCGGGCTCGACGCCGAGAGCATCGAGGCGCTGTTCCAGACCGCCTTCCGAACGGCACGAAAGGCCAACGAGGTGAACGAATGACACCCGTTTTGCAGACGGAGGGGCTCACGAAGCGGTACGGGCAGCGCCCGGCGCTCAGTGACGTCACCCTCGACATCCCGGCCGGCCGGATCGTCGGGCTCGTCGGGCCCAACGGCGCCGGCAAGTCGACCCTGCTGAACCTGGCGAGCGGGCTGCTCACGCCGACCGCCGGCACGATCCGGGTGCTGGGGGAGCGGCCCGCGGGCGGCGCCGCGCAACTGGCCCGGGTCGGCTTCGTCGCCCAGGACACGCCGGTGTACGGGGGGCTGAGCGTCGCCGACCACCTGCGGCTCGGGGCGCGGCTCAACCAGCGCTGGGACGACGCGCTCGCCCGGCGGCGGATCGAGCAGGTCGGGCTCGACCCGGCGCAGAAGGCGGGCCGGCTCTCCGGCGGGCAGCGGGCCCAGCTGGCGCTGACCGTCGCCGCGGCGAAGCGGCCCGAGCTGCTCATCTTCGACGAGCCGGTGGCGGCGCTCGACCCGTTGGCGCGGCGGGCGTTCCTGCAGAGCCTCATGGAGTTCGTCGCCGAGCTCGAGGTGAGCGTGGTGCTGTCGTCGCACCTGCTCAGCGACCTGGAGCGGGTCTGCGACCACCTGATCGTGCTCGCCTCGTCGCGGGTGCAGGTCGCCGGCGAGGTCGAGGACCTGCTGCAGGCGCACTACCGGGTGGTCGGCGCCCGCGGCGACCTCGACCGGCTGCCGGTCGGGGTCGAGCTGGTGCACGCCGAGCACACCGAGCGGCAGAGCACGCTCGTCGTGCGGGCCGACGGGCCGCTGCCCGGCGCGGTCAAGCACGCCGACCACCTCGACCTGGAGGACATGATCCTCGCCTACCTGACCCGCGACGCCCTGGGAGCGCACCGATGATCTGGCTGACCTGGCGGCAGTTCCGCGCGCCGGCCCTCGCGAGCCTGGCCGTGCTGGTGGTGTTCGGTGCCGGCCTCGTGGCGCTCGGGCTGGTGATCCGCAACGGCTACGACGCGGACGTGGCCGGCTGCGTCGCGCCCGGGTGCGACCCGGAGGAGGCGCTGGACAGCTTCCGCGACCGGATGTTCACCCCGGTGCTGCTCGCCGGGTTCCTGCTGGTGCTCGTGCCGGGGCTCATCGGGGCGTTCTGGGGTGCGCCGCTCGTCGCCCGGGAGCTGGAGACCGGCACCCACCGCATGGTGTGGAACCAGGGCGTCACCCGCACCCGGTGGCTGGCCGTCAAGCTCGGCCTGCTCACGGTGGCCGCGATGGTGTTCACCGGCGCGCTGAGCCTGGTCCTCGGCTGGGCGGTCGACCCGTTCGACGACGTCAACGGCGGACGGTTCGACGCGCTGCTGTTCCCGGCCCGCGGCCTGGTGCCGGTCGGGTACGCGGCCTTCGCGTTCGTGCTCGGCGCGGCGCTCGGCCTGCTGACCCGGCGCACGCTGCCGGCGATGGCGCTCACCCTGGCCGCGTTCGTGGTCCTCCAGGTGGTGGTGCCGGTGGCGGTCCGCGAGCACCTGATGCCGGCGAAGACCACGACCGTGGTGTACGACCGGACCGCGGCGACGACCGGCGGGGCCCGGCTGAACCTCAAGCGGGGCGGCGACACGGTCATCGAGGGGTACGCGCTGCCCGGCGCGTGGGTGCTCAGCGGCCGGGCGCCGCTCGTGGACGCGTCCGGGACGAAGCTGGCCGGGGACCAGGTGCTGACCTGCCTGCACGGCGATCCGGCCGGGGACGCGGCCTGCCTCGACCGGCTCGGCGCCCGGTTCGAGGTCACCTACCAGCCCGCCGGCCGGTACTGGCCCTTCCAGTGGCTGGAGACGGCGCTGTACCTGCTGCTCGCCGGGCTGGCCGCGGCGGTCGCGTTCGCGCGGATCCGCCGGGGCTGACCACTCGGCCGGCACGAACCCCTAGGCGGCCCGCACCTTCGGCTACCCGGTGATTCTCAAGCCGACCCTCGGCGCGGC